>CAUVUZ010000026.1:0-19261 GCA_963555095.1 uncultured Streptococcus sp.
ACTGCTGCTTCTACAAAGTTAGCACCTCCTTTGAATTCTGGAACTTCATTGACTGGAGCTGGCTCCTCGCCTTTACTACTTGAAATAGATGCTTTCACTCCTACTTCAACAATGCGATCCCGAGCCTTTCTTTCTTCAGAATGAACAAGACTTCTAGTAGTACCCAAAACTTGAATATAGTCAACTTTTTCTCCATCTTGTCCTTCAGAAACGATACGACGTTGACCTTGAGCAAGTTCAGGGTTTTCACGAATAACTTCTTTAAACGGAAGCGGAGTCTTTTCAATTTCCAAACTTGGAGTTTCTGCTACTAAGTTCTTAACGCCTTCTGTTGGTGTTGTTTGGAAGGTAAACTTAAAGTGTAAACGATATTCTTTCACCAGATTTCCATCTTTGGAAACAAGACGAACCAGTGTTGGAAGATTGGCATTTCCAGAATCTACAACTGTAACTACTCCATGTCCACTAGTTGTTGCAGTGACTTTTGGTTTTGAACCCATTGTTGTTAGAGTGTAATCTGTCACATTTGGATCAAAGTTTTCCAATGCTTTTCCGTCGATCGAAATAGTCGCTGATGGTGTTTCCACTTCTGATCCCTTGCCTGCAGAGTAGGCTGTAAATTCTACAAGTGCAAGACCATTGGTGGTAGCCTTACGAGTCATGCGCGCACGAATAGCTGTCGTTTGAACCGGTTCAAAGTTAAACTCGATTGGTTTACCAGCTACTAATTCTCCAGAAGCTTTGTAAGAAATTGGTGCCCAATTTTCTGCCTTGTTAAATGGATGATCGGCATTTTCTTCGTAACGAGAAATCGTACTTGGTTCTGTAAAAGCAGGACCAATATATCTTTCTAGAACCATTTTCTCTGGAGCATCTGTGCCACTATCTTTAAAGAACTGAATGGCTACTTTCCCAATAGATTGAGAAGCAATTTTTCCATCCTTCTTAAAGAGTAATCCAACAGAAGTTTCTTGATTTTTCGGAGTACGAGACCAGTTTGTCCAACGTCCATCTTCATTGTATTTTCCATCATTGATATAGAAAATTCGATCATGTGAAGCTGCTTGAGTATCGTTCGTTGTCGAAGCAAAGGCTTTAGAATCAGTTTCATTGTTGCTTGGATTTTCTGAAATAACTTGATTGCCTTTAGAAACAACTGTCACCTGCATTTTAGTCGTTAGATTTGTACCAATGACATGACCGGTAACTTCAAATGTTCCCTCATGCTCTGTCGCATGTTCAGGAATAGCATCCCACTTCACTGCAAGTTTATCTGTAGTCCAATTAGTTGAAGTTGGATAATAAACACTTACTTCTGAAGGAAGTTGAAGATTGTCTCCAACATTCAAGATTTTAGCACTGTTTTCTGCAGCAAGAGGTTGACTAGTTTCTCTCTCATCATTGCGGAAAATTCGATATTCTTTCAACACCGTACCATCTTCTGCTTTCAAGATGAGACGTGTTGCACCTTTTGGACTTGTTGCAGGAACAACTGTTACCAAACCATTATTGCTAGCTGTTGCTGTGATTTCTTTGCTAGATTGAGGGATATAGTAATCTGTCTTAGATGGATTAAAATGTTCAAGATCCTTGCCATCTACCTTGATAGAAATCTCTGAACTTGTTTCACTTAAGACCTTGTTTCCAAGCACAGTTAGCTCTGTCAGACCAACACCTGATGTTCCATCTGCTTTCTTCATACGAATACGAACAGCGTAGGTTTCGACCTTGTCAAATGTGAAGTGATTGGTTTGAGTTGCAGACAGCTGACTTGGAGCATGTAAGTTTTCAACTGCTTTCCAATTGTCTGGATTATTAAATGGATGATTGCTATCTCGTTGCGCATGACTGACATCACTTGGTAAATCTGGAATTTCTTTACCTACATAATATTCAACTACATATTCTTTTGGAAGACCAATTGCTCCATCAGTATAGAAATCAACCGACAAATTGTTGACAAAACGCTTCGTCAAGTCTCCTGAATTACCAAATAAGATAGAAGCCCAGTCATTATCAGTATTTGTTCTCCAAGTAGTCCATCTATTTTTAGCATCTGATGGCGTTCTTGATACAGTCAAATCGTTCAAGGTGTTGGCTGTGTCATCTCCTCCTGTATTGGATACAATGGCAGCTGGTAATTGTGAACCTGTCCATTGTTTAGAGATATTATTTCCAGCAACCACTTGACTAGACACTCGAACATGAGCTTTAGTTGTCAGATTGCTACCTACTAAACGACCATTGATTTCATAGACCCCTTCAGTTTGACTAAAGTTGGCTGGAACCTGATCCCAAACAACATCTTTGTAGATAGTTGTTCCGTTAGAATGGTAAGCCCGGACATTAGCTGGCAATTGAACCGTCTCACCCTTAGGTACTGTGAGACTGATTTCCTCTGCAACTTGCAATCCTTCAACCGTTACAGTCGCTTGAGCTTCAATATCTGTGCCTTCCACATGTCCTTTAAGCGTAAAGCTATGATAGTGCCCCAACTCTTTTTCATCTACCTTATCCCAAGCTACAGATACTTTGCGTGGCAAGCCCTTATCAAATTCTGCTCCAACTTCTTTAGGTAGATTCGGTTGCTGATTGATATCTGTAGAAACAGACACAGGATGAAGTTTCACAATCTTCTTGCTGACTTTATTTTCTTTAATCTCCACTTCAGTGGTTACAGATTCTGTTTTCTCTGTTTGATTATCGATTCGAGGTGTCAAAGTCACTCTTCCCTTAGTATAGAGCAATAGATTCTGACCATTCACCTCAAGATGTCCCCCATCAGATGATTTAGCTTCTAAGTGAATATCTGAAGCCGCAAACTCTGTTTGTGAACCATCCTCATAACGACCAATGACGTGATAAGTTAATACTTGATCTTCAGTGGCAGTTTCTTTTCCTTCTACAACCACTTCCAAACGTTTCAAAGCAGGAGCTTCCTTCACAAACTGAATTAAGTAAGTTTGAACCAAGTCACCCTTTTGGTCACTCAAGAAGACAGAAGCCTGATAACCATTATCAGCAGAAGCTTGCTGAACAGTTACTTGATATCCGGTAGTCTGAGCTCCAACACTTGGAATAGTTGCAGTGTAAGGAAGGGATACACGGTAATAGGTCTTGCCAGACTCAAAATTCTCAAGAGCTTTATCCCCAACAGTAAGTCCTGTAATGCTACTTGTTGTTTCCTTACTACTTGCGATAAAGGTTGCAGTCACTTCACGGTCGTCATCTACCAATTTACCAGTAGCCTCCGTACGTCCACCTTCCTTGTTCAAAGCAGCAGGGTCTTTCAAGGTCCAAGAAACAACATCAGTATCAATCAAGCTACCATCTGTCAGAACAGCTGTGACCGTTTTATCCAAATCAGCCGCATTCGTTCCAACTGGGACTGTAGCAACTTTTGGTAACCATCTATCTAAAGCAATCACTTTAACAAGTGCCTCAGCTTTAGTTTCTAAACCTTCTACACGTCCAGATACTTTTTTCTCACCTGCGCTTGTAAGCAAGTCAGATGGCATTTCCCAAGTTACAGTCTTTTCCTCAATACTACCATCACTATAAATAGCTGTTACTGTTTGAGGTAATTCAGGATTTGTCGTCACATCAGTTGTTGCTTTTACAGGAGCAAAGGCTACAAAGTGACGATTTTCTTTCTTACCAGACACCGTTGCGACCGTTGCGCTATCAGATGTCAAACCAGCAGAATCTGCATAAAGAGTAAATTTACCTTCTTTTTCTGTTGATTTTACAATGACAACCCCTTTACCATTGAAAGCACGTCTTTGCCATGTTCCATCTGCTTGAGCTTTGTAGCGTTCACGACTAGCTTGTTCTCCATTATCCACACCAACGATTTGTCCCTGACCATGAAGATTGAAATGAACAAGATTGTTAGCTGTAGGAACCACATTACCATCGCCATCAACAATTTCATAATGGATGTAGGATAGGTCCTTTCCATCTGCAGTGATAACATGCTCTTCTTTAGTCAGACGAACTCTTGCTGGCTCCCCAGCAGTTGTCACACTATCACGCGCAATTTCGTTGCCATTTTCATCTCGAGCAATCGCAGTCAGTGTGCCTGGTTGGTATTTCACAAGCCACTCAAGATACAATTCACTTGGTTTAGCTCCCTCATGATATGGACGTCCATCTTCTGTCCTTTTCTTAGTAAATTCCTTTTTACCAAGCGACTCTCCATTTAAGAACAATTCGACGCTTGCAGCATTTGAGAAGGTACGAACCGGAACCTTTCCATCAATCAGCATCTTGCGATCCTTAAGGGTCTCTTCAGTCCAGTTCCAATGTGGTAAAATGCGAACAGTTGGCTTTTCTTTAGCACTATACCATTCACTACGGTAAAGGTAGAAATCATTCTTTGGTAAACCAGCTGTATCAATAATACCAAAGTAAGAGCTCTTGACAGGTGTACTATCTTGGTTATGCCATGGAGTCGGTTCTCCAATATAGTCAATTCCTGTCCAGATAAATTGTCCAGCATAGCCAGCACGATCACGGTCAAAAGTCCATGATTCAGTAGCTGTTCTTCCCCATCCAACACGGTCATTACCATAGTCAGATTGTTCATAGTGACGATTTGGACGATTGTCATGTCCAAGGATTTGAGCAGGGTTATAATAAGAATCACGCGTCCTAGTAGCTGAAGAGGTTTCAGAACCATAAATGAGCCAGTCTGGATGCGCTCTACGAACAGCATCATAATTACGTTCACCATAGTTCATACCGACAGCATCCATAATTTCTGCGAGTTTCAAGAAATCACCTGTCGCTGCACGACTAAATTTGTTTTCCCCCATGGTTACATAACGCTCAGTATCAATCGCTTTGATAACTGCCTTCAAGCGTTTAGCAGTTTCGATAGAACGAGGACTACCATTTGCCTCCTCTACTTCATTTCCAAGAGACCACATGACGATAGACGGATTGTTCTTATCACGTTCTACCATTGTTCTGAGATCAAAATCAGACCACTTCTCACCCTTCTTAGCCTCCGGATGAGTTGCATCTTGATCAAAGAACCGTCCATAGTCGTAAGTCTTCTTGCCACCATACCAAGTATCAAAAGCTTCCTCTTGAACCAAAAGACCTAAACTAGCTGCAGCATCAAGCAACTGAGGACTCGCTGGATTGTGGGTTGTTCGAATAGAGTTAACCCCCATATCTTTCAAGAGTTTTAATTTACGATAGGTAGCCTTATAATTCTCTTCTGCCCCCAAGGCTCCATTGTCATGGTGAATACTTACTCCGTGGAATTTCATGCGTTCACCATTCAGAGAGAAACCATCCTTAGCAGTCCAATTGAAATAACGGTAACCAAATGTATCTTCTGTTACATCAACTAGTTGACCTTCTTTATAAACCTTTGTTTTCAACACATACAGTTGAGGATGATAACTTTTTGTCGTCCAAAGAGTTGGTTTATTAACTAGGATTGTTTGTCTGAAATCTGCAGTTTCATTTTCTGCTAAATTCTTCGTTTCAGAGCGGACTAATTCTGAAACAACCTTACCTTCCTTAGTAAAAATTTGTTGTTCCACAAAGACTTTAGCAGCCTTCTTATCCGTATTTTTAATCTTACTTTGAACCTGTGTTTCAACATTCCCTTCTTTTTGCTCAGCAAGTTTTGGAGTAGTTATATGATTACCATTTTCGGCAACATGGACTTTATCATGATAACTAAGGGTTACATCACGATAAATCCCACTTCCTGAATACCAACGACTACTTGGTTGCTTATTGGTCACTTGAACAGTAATTGAATTTTCACTACCATCCTTGTTTAAAAATTCTGTGATATCATATGAAAAATGATTATAGCCACTTGGATAATGTCCGACAAATTTACCATTTACATAGACCTTTGAATCCATGTAAACCCCATCAAAATTGATACGAACATCCTTATTCTTGTCTGCTTCGTCTAATATGAAAGTCTTACGATACCAAGCTGTTCCACCATTTAACTGCCCACCTTCATTACGAGCGGGAGACTTGTGATCAAAGTCAAAATAAATACTCCAATCATGAGGAAGATTCAATTTAGACCAATCATGAACATCCACATCTTTTTTTGAAAAATCTCCTTGGGCATTTAGTTTAAAATACCAATCTTTATTAAAATCTTGTTTTCGTTCCGATAATAGCTGTTTTTCCTTTTCAACTTCGGCTTTGTTTGACTCTCTAGACAGCACTTGCGATTTTTCAGAAGAAGGTTTAATCTCTGTGTCTGCTTTCACTTGGTCCTTTTCAGAAGTTTTTTTAGAATCCTCTTTCACTTCTGTTCCAGCTGTTACTGCAGATTCAACAGGCTTTGGATTTGCCTCTTCAGATTTCTGTTTGTTATCAGCCTTGTTTCCTTCTTCTACTTTATTTAGAGTTTCCCCTTTAGGACTAACCAATTCACGACTACTCTCGTTAGTAGGTGTAGTAGGTTCTGTATCCTTAGTCACTTTGTCTTCTGCCGATTCAGCTTTTGGTTTTACAAACTCACGCCCACCATTCTCATCAGCCTTTGCAATAGCAGCTGCCACATCATCGGGAAGCTTATCTAAAGGTTGAGCTTGATGAACAGTTGTTTCTTCTGTTTTAGCATTGGATGAAGCCACCTCCTCAGCTTGTACAGCAGAAATACCAAATATACTAGCCCCAATCATTACAGATGCCGCACCTATTGCAAATTTACGAATGCTATAATGACAACGTTTATCAAAAAGTCTTTTGTTCATTAAAATCCTCATTTCTTTTTCTTGATACAAAGTAAGCGTTTACTTTATTTTAAAAAATAACCTCCTTCTGAATACACAAACAAGTACCAAGTTTTATAATATATTTTATATATTAAATATATCAAAACGCACCTTAAATTGCAATTATTTTCCATTAATTTAACCCAATAAAATGATATATAAGAAGGGATCATTTAAAAGGAATAGTTGCAATGAAAATAGCTTTCGGTTCTAGACTCTTTCTACTACAAATTGAATTCCATTAATATCTTTTTCAAACTTCAAATTTATAGTTTATAGACTGCATTACTCTACATAAAAAGAAGGCGAACCTTGTTCTACCTTCTTCTACACTATTTCCCCTTAAATTCCGCAAAGATCTGTAAGATTTTGGCTGCTACTGCTGGAGAAGGTTCTCCTTTTAGCTCTAACGTTTCATCTGCATATGGAGTAAGGCCAGCAAAGTTTCCTATCTGAACTGAATAAAGAGATGTCTTAAACAGTTCAACATCGTTTTGGTCATTTCCAAAAGCAATGAAGTCCTCCCCACATAACTTTTCAACAGTTGTCGCCTTATGAGTGTCCAAGGGGTTGACATAGAGGCACTTTTCATGCGCATGATAAGACAGATGAGCCTGCCCCAGCCTTTCTAGCTGACCAAGCAGATCATCAAGCAACTCCTCGTGGTCGCCCATATAAACGACTACCTTAATCGGAGTACCCAAGTCATCGAGTTTCTGATGACGAGCCACCTTTAGGGGATCCACACTGGAAATAAATGGAATCTTCTCTACAATCTGTCCACTATAATCAAAGCAATCATCTACAAAGAAAGGGAGATTATAAGTCTGACAATAATCCACTAGCGCCTGATAAACTCTAGCATCGAGATTCCTTTCAAAGATAGTCTGCCCCAGATGGTAGGCTACGCCTCCATTCAAACCTATGACCAAGCGCTGACTGAGTTCAGTACCTAATAAGCCCAAACAATCCCGATAAGAGCGAGCTGAGGCAAATACAAGCTCATGCCCATAATCTTCAGCCTTTAAAAGAACCTGCTGAATCTCCTCATCTATGGTCATGTAGTCAAAAGACAGTGTCCCATCTAGGTCAAATACGAATTTCATCTTCCTAGTCCTTGTTTAGTGTTCGAAGCGCTGCTTCATAGGTTTGCTCCATCAGCATAGTAATAGTCATAGGACCAACTCCACCAGGTACAGGTGTGATGTGACTAGCAAGTGGTGCAACAGCATCATAATCAACATCTCCACAAAGCTTGCCATTTTCATCTCGGTTCATCCCAACGTCAATGACAACCGCTCCTGGTTTGACAAACTCAGCAGTCACAAACTTAGCGCGACCGATTGCAACCACAAGAATATCTGCCTTAGCAGCCACCTTTGCAAGATGATGGGTGCGTGAGTGGGTCAAGGTCACTGTTGCATTCTTAGCCAAAAGTAGCTGAGCCATCGGTTTTCCAACAATATTGGAACGACCGATAACAACCGCATTTTTACCTTCTAGCTCAATCCCATACTCATGGAACATCTCCATAATTCCTGCAGGTGTCGAAGGAATCATAACTGGATGACCAGACCAAAGACGCCCCATGTTTAGCGGATGGAAACCATCTACATCCTTTTCTGGGTCAATGGCTAATAAAACTGCCTCTTCATCAATATGTTTGGGTAAAGGTAACTGGACCAAAATCCCGTGCCAAGCTGGATCTTGATTGTATTTGGCAATCAAATCCAACAATTCCGCTTGGGTAATGGTCTCTGGAACTCGCACTACTTCACTACGGAAGCCAGCAGCGAGAGCTGACCGTTCCTTGTTGCGAACGTAGACTTGGCTGGCAGAATTGTCCCCCACCAAAATCACCACCAAGCCTGGAACTAGACCTGTTTCTTCTTTTAGTTTGGCTGTCTTTTCAGCCAACTGTCCTTGTAACTTAGCTGCAAGAGCCTTCCCATCAATAATCTGTGCCATATTTCTTCTCTTTTCTATCAAATATCTTCTATTATATCAAAAAATACCTTGGCATTCTAACACTTCTTGACTAATAGACCTTATAGTTTGAAACTATAAGAAAAAGCTCTTATCGAGCTTTTAGTGCCTATTTATCTTAGGCAAGTCTATCATGCTTTCTTTTTGACCTTGGGAGCAGGCAAAACTTCGTACATATCCTTGATTAGTCTCGCTAGAAATGACTTGTCTTCAAGGTCTTCTAGTAAAATCATCTCCTTGGCTCCTTCATAAGGACGTTCAAGTCTTGTCTGGCCCAGTTGATCCATGATCACCTTCACAGGCTTCAATAACAAACGATTATCATAGATTCCCCCAATAATCTTCCCACGATAATAAAGAATATACTCTCCCATCATTGGACGATAACTCATCTCCTCTAACTCCGATAGCCGATCGAGAATAAAGGCTAAATATTCTTTACTTGAAGCCATGATTTCTACTCCATTTCTTCTAAAAATGAGGTCTTACAAAACCTTACTCAAAAAATCCTTGGTTCGTTGTTCTTGGGTTTGGTCAAAAATCTCCTCTGGCCTTCCATCTTCGACAACAACTCCATCCGCCATAAAGATGACACGGTCTGCCACCTCACGCGCAAAGCCCATTTCATGAGTCACAATCACCATAGTCATCCCTGACTTAGCAAGGTCTTGCATAACAGCTAGAACTTCGCCAACCATCTCAGGGTCTAAGGCTGAAGTCGGTTCATCAAAAAGCAAAACATCTGGTTCCATAGCCAGTCCACGTGCGATGGCAATCCGTTGTTGCTGCCCACCTGACAAACTCTGTGGATAGGCCTTTGCCTTATCTGGTAGACCAACTTTTTCTAGCAGTTCTTGGGCTCTTTTCTCCGCTACTTCCTTGCTTTCTCCTTTGGTTTTTATTGGTGACAAGGTGATATTTTCCATCACCGTCATATTAGGAAAGAGGTTGAATTGTTGGAATACCATGCCCATCTTTTCACGCATGGCAAAAAGATCATTCTTCTTATCCGTAATATCGACACCTTCAAAGATAACCTTTCCCTTACTTGCTTCCTCTAGAAGATTCATCGAACGAAGGAGAGTCGATTTCCCGCTCCCTGACGGACCGATAATGACCACAACTTCTCCTCGTTTAATCTCAAGGTTGATGCCTTTTAAAACTTCATTCTTCCCAAAAGACTTATGCAAGCCTTCAATTTTTATCAAGGTTTCTGTCATTATTTTTTGTCTCCTTGTCCAATGTAATTTTCAAATGCCTTCAAAGCCACTGTCAAAACAGAAGTCATAATCAAGTAATAAAAGGCTGCAAATAAAAGGGGAGTCAATGGTAAATAAGTTGTTGTTGCTACTGTCGTTGCCCCATTCCACAGCTCCATCACCCCAATCGCTGACAAAAGAGAACTATCCTTGATAATGGTGATAAATTCATTTCCCAGTGCCGGCAAAATATTCTTGACAGCCTGTGGCAAAATGACATACCGCATGGCATTTTTGGGACGAATACCCAAGGAATAAGCCGCCTCCAACTGCCCTTTAGGAACTGCATTGATCCCTGCACGAACGGTTTCAGACACATAAGCACCACTGTTCATCGAGATAATCAGAATACCTGGAATCAGACGAGAAAGATCCACTCCTAAAATTCCTACTTGAATAGTTGGAGCATCAATGTGCATAAGGGCAAACGCAATCATGATCTGGACCATCATCGGAGTACCTCGGAAAATCCATACATAGATATTCGCAAACCAGACAAGAGGTTTAAAACGTGAGCGTTGAGCAAAGGCCAATAAGACACCTAGAATGGTACCGAAAAAGACTACCAGAATTGAAATCACTACAGTGATAAGAGCTCCGTAATTAAAATAAGGTAAATACTTTGGTAAAAAGGAAAAATTCATATAAACTCAGCTTTCTAAACATTAGATTGTATGATTATAACATATCTTGAATTAAAATTCAATATTTTTCACTGATTTTCACCAATAATTTTATGCAAAAGAGAAATAGCGAGAAATCTTAGTTTTTTCTAGTCAAGTCCCCGTGGTTTATGGTAAAATAGTAACGATAAGAAATGGAGGAGAATCATAATGGAATCACATTTGGTTAGAATCATCAACCGCCTAGAAGCTATGACAAAAGATGGCGGAAATCTAAAACGTAATTTTGAACGTGAAGGAGTTGTTGTTGCAGAAGTTGCATACAGCCACGACGAAGAAAACGGATCACTCTTCACCCTTCGCGATGTTGAAGCACGTGAAACCTATACCTTTGATAGCATTGACTTGATTGCAATGGAGATCTACGAACTCCTTTACTAATAAAAAAGCAGCAGGAAAAACCTGACTGATGAACGAGAATCCTTTTTGTCCCTGCAAATGGGATTTTTTCTTACCTTCAATGTTGCTTGATTCTCCATGAATCCTTTTTTTAAAAACGACCACTTCCCAATCTTTTTACTTGCTTTACATCTTAATCATGCTATAATGAGAGTATAAAACTTTGACTATTCTTGACCTTTTTCTTAGGCCAAGAATAAGAATGAAATGAGGTAGATGTATGCTTTGTCAAAACTGTAAAATAAACGACTCAACAATTCATCTGTATACCAATATCAATGGACAGCAAAAGCAAATTGATCTCTGTCAAAATTGCTATAAAATTATCAAAACAGACCCAAACAATACCCTCTTTAAAGGAATGACTGACTTAAACAATCGTGACTTTGATCCTTTCGGAGACTTTTTCAATGATTTGAACAATTTCAGACCTTCTTCTAATAACATTCCTCCCACTCAATCAGGTGATGGTCACGGTGGAAATGGGGGTTATGGGGGTTATGGGCCTCAAAACCGCGGTCCACTTCAAACACCTCCTAGCCAAGAAAGAGGACTCCTTGAGGAATATGGTATCAATATTACTGAGATTGCTCGTCGGGGAGATATTGACCCTGTTATCGGTCGAGATGAGGAGATTATCCGCGTTATTGAAATTCTCAACCGAAGAACCAAGAACAATCCTGTTCTTATCGGAGAACCTGGTGTTGGTAAAACAGCCGTTGTTGAAGGACTGGCTCAAAAAATTGTCGATGGCGATGTTCCCCATAAACTCCAAGGCAAGCAAGTTATCCGTTTGGATGTGGTCAGTCTAGTTCAAGGAACGGGTATCCGAGGCCAATTTGAAGAGCGTATGCAAAAACTCATGGAAGAAATCCGCAAACGCGAAGACATCATTCTCTTTATCGATGAAATCCATGAAATTGTCGGTGCAGGATCTGCTGGCGATGGCAATATGGATGCAGGAAATATCCTCAAACCTGCCCTTGCCCGTGGTGAATTGCAACTGGTCGGTGCCACTACTCTCAATGAATACCGAATCATCGAGAAGGACGCTGCTCTAGAGCGCCGTATGCAGCCTGTCAAGGTAGATGAACCAACTGTCGAAGAAACCATTACCATCCTCAAAGGGGTTCAAAAAAAATACGAAGACTACCATCATGTCAAGTACACAGACACTGCTATCGAAGCTGCTGCAAATCTTTCCAACCGCTACATCCAAGACCGCTTCTTGCCAGACAAGGCTATTGATCTTTTAGACGAAGCCGGTTCAAAGATGAATCTGACGCTGAACTTTGTTGATCCTAAAGTGATTGACCAGCGCTTGATTGAGGCTGAGAATCTCAAGGCTCAGGCTACACGAGAGGAAGACTTTGAAAAAGCTGCCTACTTCCGTGATCAGATTGCCAAGTACAAGGAAATGCAAAAGAACAAGGTGACCGATCAGGATACTCCAATCATCAGCGAGAAAACCATTGAACATATCATCGAGCAGAAAACCAATATCCCTGTTGGTGAGCTAAAAGAAAAGGAACAATCTCAGCTTATCCATCTAGCAGACGACCTCAAAGCTCATGTCATTGGTCAAGATGAAGCTGTCGATAAGATTGCCAAAGCCATCCGTCGTAATCGTGTTGGACTTGGTACTCCCAACCGCCCAATCGGAAGTTTCCTCTTTGTCGGACCAACTGGTGTCGGTAAGACAGAACTTTCCAAACAACTAGCCATTGAACTTTTTGGTTCTGCTGAGAGCATGATTCGCTTTGATATGAGTGAATACATGGAAAAACACAGCGTGGCTAAGTTAGTCGGAGCCCCTCCAGGCTATGTCGGCTACGATGAAGCTGGTCAGTTAACGGAAAAAGTTCGTCGCAATCCTTACTCACTCATCCTTCTAGATGAAGTCGAGAAAGCCCATCCAGATGTGATGCACATGTTCCTTCAAGTCTTGGACGATGGTCGTTTGACAGATGGGCAAGGACGAACAGTTAGCTTTAAGGATGCTATCATTATCATGACCTCAAATGCGGGGACGGGTAAGGCCGAAGCCAGCGTTGGTTTTGGAGCTGCTCGTGAAGGTCGGACCAACTCTGTTCTCGGTGAACTCGGCAACTTCTTTAGTCCAGAGTTTATGAACCGTTTTGACGGCATCATCGAATTTAAACCTCTCAGCAAGGACAACCTTCTCCAAATCGTCGAACTCATGCTGGCAGATGTCAACAAACGCCTCTCTAGCAACAATATCCACCTCGATGTGACAGACAAGGTCAAGGAAAAGTTGGTTGACTTGGGATATGATCCAAAAATGGGAGCACGCCCACTCCGCCGTACCATTCAAGACCATATCGAGGATGCCATCACTGACTACTACCTTGAAAACCCAAGTGAAAAAGACCTCAAGGCAGTCATGACAAGCAATGGTAAGATTCAAATCAAATCTGCCAAAAAAACTGAAAAAACAGAAGAGATTGCTTCTGAAAAAGAAGAATAAAACAATCTAACAGGTGCAGGAAGTCTATCAATTTCTGCATCTTTTTTTACTAAAATAACTGTTTATTCTTGACAGCTTGCCCCTCGTCCATTATGATAATAATAAAGATACTAGAGAATGAGGAAAATGCAATGGCAAACCTAACTTTTGGTGAAAAAAAAGAAAATGTGATCTACCAGCACCGCTATGGTGTTTACGCAGTTATTCCTGATCCAGAAAAAAAACAAATTGTCTTAGTTCAAGCTCCCAATGGTGCTTGGTTCTTGCCAGGTGGAGAGATTGAGGCAGGCGAAGACCATCAAGAAGCACTGAAGAGAGAACTAATCGAAGAACTAGGCTTTACAGCTGAAATCGGAACCTATTATGGGCAAGCTGATGAGTATTTTTACTCTCGCCACCGTGATACCTACTACTACAATCCAGCTTATCTCTATGAAGCCACTTCTTTCCAAGAAGTACAAAAACCATTAGAAGATTTTAATCATATTGCTTGGTTTCCTATTGATGAAGCAATTGAAAAACTCAAACGTGGTAGCCACAAATGGGGAATTGAAGCTTGGAAAATTCAGCATAGAATTGACTAAAATACACGATTTTATCCAAAAAGTGCTATAATAGAGTTAGAAAATCGGAGGAACTATTATGAAGCTTATCAACACGACTAATTCACACTCGCAACTTGTTAAAAGCCAATTAGAAAGTACTGACGCAACTCTTGTTGAGGTCTATTCTGCTGGAAACACAGATGTGATTTTCACACAAGCTCCGCTTCACTATGAAATCCTCATTTCCAACAAACACCGTGCTATTCGTGAACCAGAAATCGAAACCATTCAAGATTTCTTCATGAAACGCAAAATCGATAAAGATAAGATCGATGAAGCTAATATCAAGACGCTTTATTCAGATAAATTGATTGAAATTTCTATTCCTACAAAATAAGAAAGCCAGCTCTAAGCTGGTTTTCTTTTGCAAAAAAGCTTGGTAATATTACCAAACTTTTTTATTTTATTTCACAGCTTCTTTCAAAGCGTCTACCTTGTCCAAACGTTCCCATGGAAGGTCAATATCTGTACGTCCCATGTGTCCATATGCCGCTGTTTGACGGTAAATTGGACGTTTAAGGTCCAACATTTGGATAATTCCTGCTGGGCGAAGGTCAAAGATTTGACGAGCCGCTTTTTCAAGCTTGCTTTCAGCTACTGTTCCTGTACCGAAGGTATCGATACGGACAGAAACTGGCTGCGCAACACCGATAGCGTAGGCCAATTGAACTTCTGCCTTCTTAGCCAGACCTGCTGCAACGATATTTTTTGCAATATAGCGAGCCGCATAAGAGGCTGAACGGTCCACCTTAGTCGCATCCTTACCAGAGAAGGCACCACCACCGTGGCGAGAATAGCCACCATAAGTATCCACGATAATCTTACGGCCAGTCAAACCTGAGTCTCCTTGAGGTCCACCGATTACAAAGCGACCAGTTGGATTGATGAAGAATTTTGTTTGCTCATCCAAGTAAGAAGCTGGAATAACCTCTTTAATGACCTTGTTAATCACATCTTTGTGAATTTGTTCATTGCTGACTTCTGGATCGTGCTGAGTTGAAATCACGACTGCATCCACACGTACTGGACGATCATTTTCATCATACTCAACAGTCACTTGTGATTTAGCATCCGGACGAAGATAGCTAATTTCACCAGATTTACGAAGTTCTGCTAAACGACGAACCAGTTTGTGGCTAAGTGAGATTGGCAATGGCATGAGTTCCTCTGTCTCATCAACCGCAAATCCAAACATGAGACCTTGGTCTCCAGCACCAATCAAATCAAGCGGATCTTGATCTGCATTCCCACGAACCTCCAAGGCTTCGTTGACCCCTTGGGCGATATCCGGTGACTGCTCAACAAGCGATGGATGAACTCCAACTGTTTCCGCAGAAAAACCATACTCTGTATTGGTGTAACCAATCTCTGCAATGGTATTACGAACCACACGGTTAATATCCACATAGGCATTTGTAGAAATTTCACCAAAAACGTGGACAGAACCAGTGTATACAGCTGTCTCAGCAGCAACGTGCGCTTCTGGATCCTCTGCTAAAATAGCATCCAAAATCGCATCTGAAATTTGGTCTGCAATCTTATCCGGATGCCCCTCAGATACAGATTCAGACGTGAATAATTTACGTTCTGACATAAAAATGTCCCCCCTTAAAAAATATTGTTATAGAGTTACAAAGTACTGATAGGTATCTCTACAGTCTAAGAGTTACGACGCGAAAGAAATAAAACGATACTTTTTTATTTCTGAAGCTAGTAAGGCGCATAAGGTGACCGCATTATAGCAACAACCGTAGAAGGACGAGTGACTTTGGAGCCGTCATTCTTTGCGAGTTACGACGCAAAAGAAATAAAAACGATACTTTTTTATTTCTGAAGCTAGTAAGGCGCATAGGGTGACCGCATTATAGCGGCAACCATAGAATGACGAGTGACTTTGGAGCCGTCATTCTATGCGAGTTACGACACGAAAGAAATAAAAACGATACTTTTTTATTTCTGAAGCTAGTAAGGCGCATAGGGTGACCGCATTATAGCGGCAACCGTAGAAGGACGAGCGACTTTGGAGCCGTCATTCTTTGCGAGTTACAAAGTACTGATAGAAATTTCTACCATCTTATCGGGACTATATAACCTTATCATTATACCACTTTTTACTTTTTTTTGCATTTTTTTAGAAAAATCTTAAAGAAAAGTAACAAAAAAGGAGCCATTCAGCTCCAATTTTATCCTTAAAATGTTTGGCGTTTGGCTTTACGCTCGGCACGGCCACGTGCACGATTTTCAGCACGCTTGGTTTTGCGGCGTTTTTCATCCACCGCCCATTGAATCTTCTTCTTATAGCCCGGTTTGACTTTTTTCTTTTTCTTTTTAACCAAGCCAATCATTTCAATATCAAGCTTATCCTGCTTCTTTTCACGATTAGCACGACGATCACGGTCATATGTATCTTGAAACTCTCCGTCTTTGACCATCTTAGGAGTAAACTTGATACCTAATTTTTCCAACTCACGGATATCCGAGTCATCACTTGGCTGGTAAAGGGTAATAGCTGTACCAGGCAGACCATTGCGTCCAGTACGTCCAACTCGGTGAACAAAGAAGGACAAGTCTTGCGGAATGGCATCGTTGATAACATGACTGACACCTTCAATGTCAATTCCACGCGCTGCCAA
Organism: uncultured Streptococcus sp.; assembly: GCA_963555095.1. Taxonomy (GTDB): domain Bacteria; phylum Bacillota; class Bacilli; order Lactobacillales; family Streptococcaceae; genus Streptococcus. The sequence goes on from CAUVUZ010000026.1 coordinate 16,821, forward strand.
GTCTGTTGCGACAATGTACTCAAAATCAAGATTTTTCACCTGATTCATGATCCGCTTACGCTCACGAGGGGCAATATCTCCATGAATCTTAGCCACCTTCAATCCTTGAGCAGTCAAATAAGAATGCAATTCATCAGCACGAGTTTTAGTGTTAACAAAAATCATTGCCAAATACGGTTGCATCAACTGAGTCAACTGGTAAATTTGAGCATTCTTGTCACGTCCCTTAGTAGAAATCAACCAGTTATCAATGGTATCAGAAATGACAGTTTTGGTTTTGATTTTCTCCATGACAGGATTTGACAAGTATTTTTTCAAGAAGGGCTGCAACTTCTGCGGAATGGTCGCTGAGAAGACCATGAATTGCAAGTCTTTTGGAAGGCTTCCTGCAATCTTGTCAACTGTCTCCAAGAATCCCATATCCAAGGTCATATCGGCTTCGTCTACGACAAAAGTCTTAGCCTTGTGAATGGCTAAATCACCAGATTTGACCAAGTCATAGATACGACCTGGAGTCCCGATGACGATATGTGGCTGCTTACTTGCCAATTTATCAATCTGACGCGCCTTATCCGTACCGCCAACATAGTTAACCACACGGACTTCGACATCTGAGTGGGCCGCAATCTGACGAGCTGCTTGGTAAATCTGAGTAGCTAACTCACGACTTGGAGCAGTGATTACAGCTTGCACACTATCGCTAGTTTCATCCAATTGCTGGAAAATAGGAAGTAGGAAAGTGTGGGTCTTTCCTGAACCTGTTTTTGATTCACCAACCAAATCTCGACCTGCCAAGACAATAGGAATTAACTTATCTTGAACCTCTGTCGGAGTTGTAAATTTCAACTCCTCCAAAGCCTTTTCTATATAGTTTTTAAACTGAAATTTCGTAAATGACATATTATCCTCAATTCTATTCTTCCAACCATTATACCATATTTTGTTCTTTTTCTGTAGCCACACTTATCTGACCGATCATAAGGCTCTCAACTTCTCCAAATACCAATCTCAGACTTGAGATCACACATTTGCTTTCTATCCAAAATGCAAAAAGAGAAGACCAAATTGGTCTTCTCTCAGCCTTTAGCTTGCGACTCAGATAGATTTGTTAAACAATCAAGCAGGTGCTTAAGAATCTTTTAAAAGTCGAAAGCTGCTAGATAACATCAGCGCTTAATCATCTTTCCGCTTGCGACCAAGAAGCAACGCTGCTAGACCTGCAAGAAGAGAGCTAGTCATTAGACCAGTGAGTGAAAGCGGTGCAGTGCTACCTGTGTTTGGTAATGTAGCTTGTTTTGCCTTTTCTCCTGCTGGACTTTGAGCTGGTGGATTCTCTTCAGGTTTTCTTGGTTGTTCTGGTTGAAGTCTATTTGCCTGATTATTATCAGCCCCCTGCTCTCCTCCTGGATTAACTGGTGGAACTGGATTTGGTTGAGGTGCTGGTTGCGGTTGTGGCGTTGGTGACGGCTGTGGTTGTGGACTAGGATCTTGCTTAGCTTCAAAGACCCACTTACCGACGAAGGTTAGATTTGCCCCCTCTTCCACTTCTTGGTAACCTAGGAATGTCCATGTACCATTTGCAACAGCTACCTCTACAGGCATCGGTGCTTCTGGAACAAAAGCAATCGCCGCAGAAGAACTTGTAGTATATGTTCCACTTTGTGGAAGTAAGCTCAATACTTCTGCTGGCAAGTTTTTGTCTGCGGTTGCACTTTCGAAGCGATAAGTCACTTGATAGGTTTCAGTTACCGGTGCAGGCAAAACATTAACTGGTACAGGAACTTCAGTAGAAGAACCATCTGGATAATCAACTCGTACTTTACCTGTGTAAGTTCCTGATTTTGTTGTGTCAATTTGACCTGCAGGTGTAATATCAACTACCTTAGTGCCAGCTGGAAGGCTTGGCAAGTTCGTCACATTATCGGTCAAGTCAGGTGTTTCTCCAACCTTGATAGTTTCTTCCGTTACTTTAGGCGTATAAGTTTCAGCATTTGTCGGATTCGCCTTGAATTCCCATTTTCCTACAAACTCAACATTGGACTTGTTGACTACAGCGCTAGCTGCGTCATAGCCCTTGAAGGTCCAAGTACCATCGTTCACACTATCTGTATAAGTGGTTTGGGAGGGTTGTTGAGCGGAAACAGAGGCACCATTCACATATGTTGCACTGTCGCTTGGGGTTAAGGCTGCGATGGCTGCTGGAAGAGACTTGCCTGCTGTCTCGCTCTCGAAGCGGTAAGTTAATTGATACTTGTTAGCTTCAAAGGTCCATTTTCCTACAAACTCTACATCGGACTTATTGACTACAGCGCTAGCTGCGTCGTAACCCTTGAAGGTCCATGTGCCGTCGTTCACATCATCTTTGTAAGTGATTTCCGCTGGTTGCTGAGCGGAAACAGAGGCACCATTCACATATGTTGCACTGTCGCTTGGGGTTAAGG
>CAUVUZ010000027.1:0-19147 GCA_963555095.1 uncultured Streptococcus sp.
AAGTTATCGGTGAAGCAGTTATCCGTGAAACCTTCAAGGTGTCTAAAGTGGGAACCATCGGTGGATTTATGGTTATGAGTGGTAAGGTTACCCGTGACTCTAAAGTCCGTGTTATCCGTGACGGTGTCGTTATCTATGACGGTGAACTCGCAAGCCTGAAACACTACAAAGACGATGTGAAAGAAGTTACAAACGGTCGTGAAGGTGGATTGATGATTGAGGGCTACAATGATATCAAGACTGATGATGTGATCGAGGCCTATGTCATGGAAGAAATCAAGAGATAAGATTTTTGCTCCTTTCTTAGGTGGTGAGGGACGCAAGCAAACCGATGGTTTCATTACTTATTTTTGAGCCTAGAGTCTCAAAAATCCCCTGTGATTGAACTGAATTATTAGTTCAATCACTTTCACCACAACGAAAGAAGCGAATGAGTTCAAATTGAACTTCGTTTCAATTTGAACTGAAAATCAATAAGTTTAAAAATAGCTAGGTCTGCTGGCCTAGCTTTTGGTTCAAAGTAGAGAAAGGAATATCATGGCAAATCATTTCCGTACGGATCGTGTGGGCATGGAAATCAAGCGTGAAGTCAATGAGATTTTGCAAAAGAAAGTCCGTGATCCGCGTGTCCAAGGTGTGACCATTACAGATGTTCAGATGCTAGGTGACTTGTCTGTTGCCAAGGTTTACTACACCATTTTGAGTAACCTTGCTTCAGATAATCAAAAAGCTCAAATCGGGCTTGAAAAAGCAACTGGTACTATCAAACGTGAACTTGGTCGCAATTTGAAATTGTACAAAATCCCAGATTTAACCTTCGTCAAAGACGAATCCATCGAATATGGAAACAAGATTGACGAGATGCTACGCAATCTGGATAAAAACTAAGAAAGAGGGGGTGCCCCTCTTTTTTGGTGTATGCTAATCGTCCTTATGGTATAATATAAGCAGTAAAATCATTTTAGAACATACAAGGAGGTCGTCATGGACAATATCATCGATGTGTCAATACCCGTTGCAGAAGTGGTAGACAAGCACCCAGAAGTCTTGGAAATCCTAGTGGAGCTGGGTTTTAAACCACTTGCTAATCCCTTGATGCGAAATACAGTCGGTCGCAAAGTATCGCTTAAGCAGGGTTCTAAGCTCGAAGGGACTCCTATGGACAAGATTGTCCGCACGCTAGAAGCGAATGGCTACGAAGTGATTGGATTAGACTAATGGCAGATGAACGGATTCATATCCTACGGGATATTTTGCTAGAATTGCACAATGGTGCCTCTCCTGAATCAGTTCAGGAGCGTTTTGATGCGACCTTTACAGGTGTTTCAGCCATCGAGATTTCCCTCATGGAGCACGAGCTGATGAACTCAGACTCAGGTGTCACCTTTGAAGATGTCATGGAGCTCTGTAATGTCCATGCCAATCTTTTTAAAAACGCTGTTAAGGGCGTTGAAGTGGAGGATGCCGAACACCCTGGTCACCCAGTTCGTGTCTTCAAGGATGAAAATCTGGCTCTCCGTGCTGCCTTGATTCGCATTCGGAGATTGTTGGATACCTATGAGTCTATGGAAGACGAAGAGATGCTGGCAGAGATGCACAAGGGTTTGGTCCGTCAAATGGGACTTTTGGGGCAATTTGATATCCACTACCAGCGCAAGGAAGAGCTCTTCTTTCCCATCATGGAGCGCTATGGTCACGATTCACCTCCAAAAGTCATGTGGGGAGTGGATGATCAGATCAGAGAACTCTTTCAGACAGCTCTAGCGACAGCCAAGGCACTACCAGAAGTGTCGATTAACACTGTAAAAGAAGATTTCGAAGCTTTTGCGACAGAGTTTGAAAGTATGATTTTCAAGGAAGAGTCCATCCTCCTCATGATTCTCCTTGAGTCTTTCACCCAGGATGACTGGATTCAGATTGCGGAGGAGAGCGATGCCTACGGCTATGCCATCATCCGTCCGTCTGAGAAATGGGTTCCAGAAAGACAGAGTTTCGTTGAGGAAAAGAGCGCAGAGGAACTCGTACAACTAGACACGACAGAAGGTCAAGTTCAGCAAGTTATTGATACGCCTGAAGGCCAGTTTACTATTACTTTTACCCCTAAGGAAAAGGAAGCGGTGCTGGACCGCCATAGTCAACAGGTATTTGGCAATGGCTATCTCTCCGTCGAGCAGGCCAACCTCATCCTCAATCACCTCCCTATGGAGATTACCTTTGTCAATAAAGATGACATTTTCCAGTACTACAATAACAATGCACCAGCTGATGAGATGATTTTCAAACGGACGCCATCCCAAGTTGGGCGCAATGTCGAACTCTGTCATCCGCCTAAGTACCTAGATAAGGTAAAAGCCGTTATGAAAGGTCTTCGTGAAGGGGTCAAGGACAAGTATGAAATGTGGTTCAAGTCTGAGTCGCGAGGCAAGTTTGTCCACATCACCTATGCCGCGGTACACGATGAAGACGGAGAATTCCAAGGCGTGCTAGAGTATGTTCAGGATATCCAGCCCTACCGTGAGATTGATACGGATTATTTCCGTGGATTAGAATAAGGAGAACCAATGAGTTACGAACAGGAATTTATGAAGGAATTTGAAGCCTGGGTCAATACCCAGATCATGATCAACGACATGGCGCACAAGGAAAGTCAAAAGGTCTACGAAGAAGACCAAGACGAGCGTGCCAAAGATGCCATGATTCGCTACGAAAGTCGCTTGGATGCTTATCAGTTCTTGCTTGGTAAGTTTGAAAATTTCAAAGCAGGCAAGGGATTTCATGATTTGCCAGAAGGATTGTTTGGCGAGCGAAATTATTAAAATAGTGATACTTTCTTGATTTTTTATCGAAATCTTGATAGAATATCTTTATTAAATCCTTGTCAGATCAGGGATTTTTTATTGAAAGGATTTTATCATGTCAAAGAAACTCCAACGTAAAAAACAATTAAGAAACAGTCTTCGTCGTTCAGGTGCATTTTCAAGTACAGTGACTAAGGTTGTTGAAGAGACCAAGAAAGTCGTGAAACACGCAGAAAAATCTGCCAGCGAAGCAGGAAAAGTTGTCTCTAAAAAAGTGGAACAAGCAGTAGAAGCGACCAAGGAACAAGCTCAAAAAGTAGCCAATTCAGTAGAAGATTTCGCAGCTACTTTGGGTGGCCTCTCAGTAGATCGTGCTAAGACTTTCTATGATGAAGGCATCAAGTCGGCTGCTGACTTTAAAAATTGGACTGAAAAAGAACTCCTTGCCTTGAAAGGAATCGGCCCAGCTACCATTAAGAAATTAAAAGAGCACGGAATCAGCTTCAAGTAATCTTTCTTGCCCCTTGCATTTCCGAGAAAAACTTGCTACAATAGAGCCATCAGAGGTGTTTTGGATCCCACATTTTACAGAAAGTGGCGGCGCTGAGAAGTCCACAAATGTGTCAAAACTGGTTGTTGATGGATAAAAAATGAAATAATTTTGTCTTTTTATTTATAAAGACGAGAGTTGCGGGCCTTGCCCGAAATTGGGTGGTACCGCGGATAAACACATTCGTCCCTGTCAGGTTGATGGCAGGGGCGATTTTTTGTAGAAAGCGAGGTAGAAGGATGACAAGAGCAGAGTTGCCAGAACGTTTAGAAACAGAACGTCTCGTTTTACGAGTCCGAACAGTGGCTGATGCCGAGGATATCCATGCCTACGCCAGTCTCCCAGAGGTCGCCTATCCAGCAGCATTTCACCCCGTCAAGACCTTGGAAGATGAGATTTATTATCTAGAGCATATCCTTCCCGAGCGCAATCAAAAGGAAAATCTCCCAGCGGGCTATGGAAGGTTGTGTCAAGATTTAATCGATGTCTTAGAAAGATAATAGGAGCAAGTTTAAATAATGTTTAGTGGTCATTCAATCGTTACTATTAATACTAGTAATTTAATTCAAGTTTCTGATATTAAAAATTATTCTGCAAATTTCAATCCTCACTTATATTTTATTTTAGGCGTATCTAGATGGTATTTTGATAAAGTTAGGGGTTGTTTTCTCGATAGGAAAAAAGTAAAATATACAGTTGTTAGTGAAGATGGAACCAAGTATTCTAATACATTCCAACCTGAGGATAAAGAGGGCAACTCTTTTAAAATTAACAAACTTGAAATTTCAAGAGATTCGCTTTTTTTAACTATAAATGGAACAGAGAAGTTTTCTGCAACAGATATTATGTTAAAAAATAAAATTTTTAAACCAGCTTTTAAGATACTATATATTGGACAAGCAAAAGGTAATGATTTCCATAGATTTGCTCAAGATAGATTGAAAAGTCACTCTACTCTTCAATATATTTTATCGCAGATAGTTGATTCTAAAATTGTATATGACATAAGGTTACTTCTTTTATCAACAAGTGAAGAAAAAATTACTACTACTATGGATTCTGGTGAGTTTGCTAAAATATCTGTTGATGAAATATTAGATTTTCCTGATGAATCTAATCACATAAATCTAGTTGAAGCTAAATTAATTAATTATTTTAAACCTGAATTTAACGAGAAATTCAAAAACGGGAATGTTCCTGAGGAGCATCATAAATCCTATGATGATTATTATAAAAAGAAATTTAATTCTATGGTAATCACTTTTGAAAATTTATTTCCATGTTCTTTCTATACAGATCATGTTAAAGATTTCACAGTACCGTTTGAAATTATAGACTATCCGATAATTGGGAGTGAAAATTTTTTTGAATCTGTGATAGACCCATATATTAATTTGAAGGAGAAGCAAAAATGAAACAACTTTCACCTAAATACAATCCAGCCGAGGTTGAGGCTGGTCGTTACCAAAAATGGCTTGATGCCGATGTTTTCAAGCCTTCAGGCGATCAAAAGGCTAAGCCTTATTCAATCGTGATTCCACCACCAAACGTAACTGGGAAACTTCACCTTGGTCACGCTTGGGATACAACCTTGCAAGATATCATCATCCGTCAAAAACGCATGCAAGGTTTTGATACGCTTTGGCTTCCGGGTATGGACCACGCGGGGATTGCCACTCAAGCGAAGGTTGAGGAGCGCTTGCGTGGTGAGGGCATTTCCCGCTATGACCTTGGTCGTGAGAAATTCCTAGATAAAGTCTGGGAATGGAAAGACGAATATGCGACGACCATCAAGGAACAATGGGGCAAGATGGGTCTCTCTGTAGACTACTCTCGTGAGCGTTTCACTCTTGATGAAGGTTTGTCAAAAGCTGTTCGCAAGGTCTTTGTGGACCTTTACAAGAAAGGCTGGATCTACCGTGGTGAGTTTATCATCAACTGGGACCCAGCAGCTCGCACAGCTCTTTCTGATATCGAGGTTATTCACAAGGACGTGGAAGGCGCCTTCTACCACATGAACTACATGCTGGAAGACGGTTCACGCGCCCTTGAAGTTGCGACAACTCGTCCGGAGACGATGTTTGGGGACGTTGCGGTTGCGGTCAATCCAGAAGACCCACGCTACAAGGACTTGATTGGTCAAAACGTTATCTTGCCAATCGCTAATAAATTGATTCCAATCGTTGGGGATGAGCACGCTGATCCTGAGTTTGGGACTGGTGTCGTGAAAATCACGCCTGCCCATGATCCAAACGATTTCTTGGTTGGTCAACGTCACAATTTGCCACAAGTCAACGTCATGAACGACGACGGAACCATGAATGACTTGGCCTTTGAATTTGCAGGCATGGACCGTTTCGAAGCTCGTAAGGCAGTCGTTGCCAAGTTGGAAGAAATCGGTGCCCTCGTCAAAATCGAAAAACGCGTCCACAGTGTTGGTCACTCAGAACGTACAGGTGTTGTAGTTGAGCCACGCTTGTCTACTCAATGGTTCGTCAAGATGGATCAATTGGCGAAAAATGCCATTGCTAACCAAGACACAGAAGACAAGGTAGAATTTTACCCACCTCGTTTCAACGATACCTTCCTCCAATGGATGGAAAATGTCCACGACTGGGTTATCTCTCGTCAGCTCTGGTGGGGTCACCAAATCCCTGCTTGGTACAATGCTGAGGGTGAAATGTACGTCGGTGAAGAAGCTCCTGAAGGTGACGGATGGACTCAGGACGAAGACGTCTTGGATACGTGGTTCAGTTCTGCCCTTTGGCCATTCTCAACCATGGGCTGGCCTGATGTCGACTCAGAAGACTTCAAACGTTACTTCCCAACTTCAACCTTGGTAACAGGTTACGATATCATCTTCTTCTGGGTGTCTCGTATGATCTTCCAATCGTTGGAATTCACTGGCCGTCAGCCATTCCAAAACGTCCTTATCCATGGTCTCATCCGTGACGAGCAAGGACGTAAGATGTCGAAATCTCTTGGTAACGGGATTGACCCGATGGATGTTATCGAGAAATACGGTGCCGATGCCCTCCGTTGGTTCCTTTCAAACGGTTCTGCACCAGGGCAAGACGTGCGCTTCTCTTACGAGAAAATGGATGCTTCGTGGAACTTCATTAACAAGATTTGGAACATCTCTCGCTACATCCTCATGAACAATGAAGGTTTGACCCTTGAGCAAGCAACTGCTAATGTGGAAAAAGTTGCCAACAAAGAAGCTGGAAATGTCACTGACCGCTGGATTCTCCACAACCTCAATGAAACGATCGGTAAAGTTACTGAGAACTTTGACAAGTTTGAGTTTGGTGTCGCTGGACACATCCTCTACAACTTCATCTGGGATGAGTTTGCGGACTGGTACGTTGAGTTGACCAAGGAAGTCCTTTATAGCGACAACGAAGAAGAGAAAGTTATCACACGTTCTGTTCTCCTATACACTTTGGACAAGATCCTTCGTCTCCTTCACCCAATCATGCCTTTCGTGACTGAGGAAATCTTTGGACAAATCTCAGAAGGCTCTATCGTTACAGCAGAATACCCAACTGTTAACCCAGCCTTTGAAGACCTTACTGCCCACACTGGTGTCGAAAGCCTCAAAGACTTGATCCGTGCAGTTCGGAATGCACGTGCGGAAGTAAACGTAGCACCAAGCAAACCAATCACCATCCTTGTTAAGACAAGCGATAGCGACTTGGAGGCCTTCTTTAACAGCAATGTCAACTACATCAAACGCTTCACAAATCCAGAACACCTGGAAATCGCATCAAATATCCCTGCACCTGAACTCGCTATGTCAAGCGTCATCACAGGAGCAGAAATCTACTTGCCACTGGCAGACCTCCTCAATGTCGAAGAAGAATTGTCTCGTCTCGACAAGGAACTTGCTAAATGGCAAAAAGAACTGGATATGGTCGGTAAGAAGCTCTCTAACGAACGCTTCGTAGCCAACGCCAAACCAGAAGTCGTCCAAAAAGAACGCGACAAACAAGCCGACTACCAAGCCAAATACGATGCTACCGTCGCACGTATTGATGAGATGAAGAAGTTGGTGAAATAAACATAGAAACACGGTGGTAAGCCGTGTTTTTTACTTTAATTTGTGATAAAATTGTAACAATAAGTTTTAATAACTGAAAGAGAATTCATGAGATATATAGATTTATTTGCAGGGTCTGGTGGCTTATCCTTAGGGCTTTATAATGCTGGTTTGCATGGAATATTTGCAGTTGAAAAAAATAAAGATGCTTTTAGTACTTTAAAATATAATCTAATTGAAAGAAGAAATCATTTTTCATGGCCGAACTGGCTTGAAATGAAAAATTGGGATATAAACCAACTTCTAGAAATTCATAGTAAGGAACTTGCTAGATTAAATGGTTCCGTTGATTTAGTTGTAGGCGGTCCACCATGTCAAGGATTTTCGATGGCAGGAAAGAGAAAAAATGATGATATAAGAAATCAACTAATGCATTCGTATATTGAATTTATAAAATTAGTTAAACCTACTATGTTATTTTTTGAAAATGTTCAAGGATTTACTGTAGAGTTTAAGGATCATAAGGATAAAAAAAAATATTCTGATATTCTTGTCTCAGAGTTACATAAACTAGGATATAACTTAGACTATAAAATTGTTACTATGTCAGAATACGGTGTTCCTCAAAATAGGAAACGGTTCATTCTATTTGCATCAAAAAATGGGGCCTATGAGATATTTTTTGAAGAATTATTTAAAAATAAAGAGTGTTTTCTGAAGGATAGAGGACTAAAAATACCAATTACAATTTCTCAAGCTATTAATGATTTGAAAAAAAGTCATGGAGAAGTTGATAGTAAAGACACTAAGGCATTTAAAAATGGGAAGTATGGTCGAGCAACTTCAGCATATCAAAAATTAATGAGAAATAACATTGAACGAGGTGCTTTCCCTGATAGTCATCGATTCGCGAAACATAAAAGTGAAACAATAGACTTATTTAAACGTTTAATGACTGCTTCCGAAAACAGTATACGAATTACACCATCTATGAATCTTGTTGAAGGTTTAAAAAAACGTGGAGTAACACCATTAAAGAAAAATTCGATTTGTAATACGATTACTTCTATTCCAGACGATTATATCCATTACGATGAACCTAGAATAATGACAGTTAGAGAACACGCTAGAATCCAAAGTTTTCCAGACGATTATGAATTCAAAGGACCGTATACTACAGGTGGTGAACGACGAAAAACAGATGTTCCTCGATATACTCAAGTTGCTAATGCTGTTCCTCCTTTGTTTGCGGAACAAGTTGGAGAAGTTATTTTGAAAATCTCGGAATAAGGAGCAAAGATGGAAGAAAAATTACACTTTAAAGTAAGTTCGGGTTTAAAGGACATAATTGGTAAAGACCTTATTACAAACGAATTAGTAGCTATCTTCGAGTTAGTAAAAAATGGTTATGATGCTGATGCAACAGAAATAAGTCTTATTATAAACAGTTATGAAAATTACATTATCATTCAAGATAACGGTAAGGGAATGAATCGTAATGATATTGAAAATAAATGGTTGTTCGTTGCTCATTCAGAAAAAAAAGATAGCGATAAGGTATATGCTGGATCCAAAGGAATAGGTCGTTTTTCTTGTGATAGATTAGGGACTAAACTTAAGCTTATTAGTCATAAAGATGATGAAGTTAGTAAATTGGAAATTGACTGGGGTGAATTCGAAAAGGATTCTCTAACAAAATTTGAAGAGTTAGATGTCACATATACTAGCTTAGAGGCAGTAGAAAACAGTTTCATTCAAAAATCAGGGACTATTTTAAATATCTCTAATTTGAGAGATACTTGGGACTTAGATAGAGTTAATAAAGTTATAGCAGCGCTTCAAAGACTTGTAAACCCGTTTGTAGATGATGGTAAAATAAAAATTAATGTTAAGTATATTTCATCCTCCTCAGGAATTGCTGAGTTGGATGAGTATATTAGTAATAATGTTGCTTCAGTATTAGATAAAAAAACAATTTATATTGAGTGTGAAATAAAAGAAAAGGAAGTTAGTATCACTCTATACGATCAAGAAAAGATAATTTATTCTTTTAAATTTGAGAATGAAACAATTTTAAAAAATATTTATTTTAAAATTTATTATTTGAATAATGTGGCAAAGAACAATTTTACAAGAATAATGAAAACAATACCAAAAAACTATGGGTCTATTTTCTTGTATAAGAATAATTTTAGAATTTTCCCATATGGAGAAGTTGATTTTGATGCTTTTGGTTTAAACTTACGTAAGACACAAGGTTATAATCGATATTTAGGACATAGGGAATTGCTAGGCTGGATTAACATAACAGATTCTGAAAATCATTTTAATGAAGTCACATCACGTGATAGAGGATTTGTCACTAATTCTTATACTATAGAACTTGAAAAAGTGTATATGGAATTTGTTCACAGACCTTTAGAGTCCTATGCGCAATTGATAAACTTCGGTAGTAGTGATATTGATGAGATTGAAACTGATGATACTGATGCCATCCAAAAGCTAATTCACAGATTTAAAAAGTATAAGTTTACTGTAGCACCAATAGTTTATGAACTTCCAAAAATAGCACAACCATTAGAAAAGAAATTCGAACTTCTCGACGATGTGAATACAAGCTCATCTGAAAAAAAAGAAATTCAAAAGAGTTTAAAACAGGCTGCTGTTGAGTTAAGAAAAGAGAATCAAGAAGTAAAAAAAGAAAAACAAAGAATTTATAAAGAGAATAGTCGTTTAAAAAGAGAAGTAACTATTAAAGAGGCAATTCTTGAGAAAGATAAGCCGGAGAGACAAGAGCTATTATTTCATGAATTGAGTAAAGTGGGAGGAGAACTTGACGAATCAATTGACAGAATCATCGAATTAGCTGAACCTTTTGAGGATTCATTGAAATTTCAAATGTTGAAACAAATTGCAAGCCTAAGGAGGGCTGCAGATAAACTAGTTTCTATAAAAACGCAAATATTACGAGTTACAAATCAATCGCTTAGTAATACAATTAATATTGATTTAAAGGAGTATCTATCAAATTATTTTGATATAGTGTCGGAAGAAAGTAATGCTAAAATTTTATTGAAATTTGATAGTACTCCTGTGTTTAAAGATGTAAATGTCTACGATCTCGGTGTTCTTTTAGATAATTTGCTATTAAATGCTGAAGAACGCAGAAGAAATGTAGAAATTACTATATATTTCACAGAAGATAACAATGCTTTACATTTTATATCAAACACAGGACCTATTGTAATAACTCCAATAGATAGTATATTTCAATTAGGGGTAACTTCAAAAGCAAATGGTACAGGTATTGGGATGTATCTATGTAGGGAAATCTGTGAGGAGTTTGGTTGGGCGATTAGTGTGTCTTCTTTAGGAGAGAATGTAGATTTCAAAATAGAATTTGGAGATAAAACGTGAGAAAAACTATTAATATTTTATGGCTGGAGGATGATTTACAATCTACAGCTCATAAAAGCCGAACAAAAATAGTTGGCGATATACTAAAGAAAAAAGGTTACGAAGCTAACATTATTCCCAAGGGAACTTTTGAAGAAGCTAAGGAAGCTTTGGAAAATACTGAAAGAATCGACTTTTTTATTTCAGATTTCAATTTAGAGCAGGAAAATACAGGACTCTCTTATGTAGAAGAAATACGGAATTCGAAAGGTTATAAACAGTTTGTAATTCTTTATTCTAATAAGTCGAATAGTGCTTTGAAAGAAGATGTCAGTAGTTATTTTAATTTGCCAACAACTTCAAATTTTGTATTCGCAAACTTTACATTTTTTTCAGTAGGGAATCGTTTAGTAAAACAAAATTTCGAAGAAGCAATTGACGTTATTCTTAGCAGATGGGATGAGCTTAATGCTCTTAGAGGGGAATATATGTATGAAAATGCAGAATTGGAGTATCTTTTAAGAAGTAAATGCCCAAGCTATCCTAAAGATAAGACTTATCGAGACCTTGTAAAAAGTTATTTTAAAAATGAATTACAAGTAAATGAAACTTTAAAAAGAAGAGATAATAAAAAATATAGAAATCTTATTGATATTAGAGATAACTGGTTACTTCTTATCGATCGCCGTAATGCTCTTGCTCATGTAATTGAGGATCATGAGCCTGAGAAAGGATATTTCATTCAGTCTAATAATGAAAATTGTTTGGAAACTTTTACAATTTATGAAAGGGATTTAGATAAAGAAAGATGTGATTTACTTGAAGTAGTCGCAATGATAAAAGAAATATTAGTTTAGAAAGCAGGTTACTACATGACAAATTCTGTAAGTTCAAATCAACTCACTTTCTCCCATTTAACTTTTGACTATTCCGCAAAATTATCGTACAATAAAGAGTACATGATAAAATGAGGTCAGAGTCTATTTGCTCTGGCGATAGCAGTAAAAATGAGGAGAAACGCTTTGGAATTAGAAGTATTTGCTGGGCAAGAAAAAAGTGAACTATCTATGATTGAGGTAGCGCGTGCTATCTTGGAACTTCGTGGTCGCGATCATGAGATGCATTTTAGCGATCTTGTAAACGAAATTCAAAACTACCTTGGAACATCAAACAGCGATATCCGTGAAGCTTTACCTTTGTTCTACACAGAGTTGAACTTTGACGGTAGCTTCATCTCTCTTGGAGACAACAAATGGGGTCTTCGTTCATGGTATGGTGTGGACGAAATCGACGAAGAAATCATCGCTCTTGAAGAAAATGACGACGATGAAGTAGCACCAAAAGCTAAGAAAAAACGTGTCAATGCCTTTATGGATGGTGATTCAGATGCTATTGACTACAATGCAGATGATCCAGAAGATGAAGATGCATACGAAGCCGATCCAGCTCTTTCATATGATGATGAAAATCCAGATGATGAGAAAAATGAAGTGGAAGCCTACGATGCAGAAATCAACGAAATCGCGCCTGATGACTTGGGTGAAGATGTAGAACTCAACGAAGAAGACGACGAGTTTTCAGATGATGACGCTGAAACGAGCGACGAAGTATAAGAAGCCTCACAGAGGAGATCGGTTGATCTCCTTTTTTTGCTTGGGCAGAGTAGTTAAGTGAGTCTTCCGTTGGGTTGTAGATCTTTAGTTGGTTTTCTGAAAACAATCTTCTTTTTTCATCTTTTACCGATTCGGGTTGACAAATGTTCTGCTTTAAGGTATTATATTGTTCGGGCACCTCTTTTAGAGGTCGGGGCTCCCTAGTTACTAGGGAGCTATTTTTGTTTTTCAGGAAGTTTTCTTGAAAAGTCGTTATTCATAAGGGTCTTGTTTTCTATCTCCCCGGGTAGTTAACAAGGCCTTGAGCATTTTAGAAAGAGGAATCTATGTCTACGAAATATATTTTTGTAACTGGTGGTGTGGTGTCGTCTATTGGGAAAGGGATTGTCGCAGCAAGTCTGGGCCGTCTCTTGAAAAATCGTGGTCTCAAAGTGACAATTCAGAAGTTTGACCCTTATATCAATATCGATCCGGGAACCATGAGTCCTTACCAGCACGGGGAAGTCTTTGTGACAGATGATGGGGCTGAGACAGATTTGGACTTGGGTCACTATGAACGTTTCATCGATATCAATCTCAACAAATATTCCAACGTGACAACTGGTAAAATTTACAATGAAGTTCTTCGTAAGGAACGCCGTGGCGAATACCTTGGGGCAACTGTTCAAGTCATTCCTCATATCACAGATGCTTTGAAAGAAAAAATCAAGCGTGCCGCTGTAACGACCGACTCGGATGTCATTATCACAGAGGTTGGTGGAACCGTTGGAGATATCGAGTCCTTGCCATTTCTAGAGGCCCTTCGTCAGATGAAGGCAGATGTGGGTGCAGATAATGTTATGTATATCCACACAACCTTGCTTCCTTATCTAAAGGCTGCTGGTGAGATGAAGACCAAACCGACTCAGCATTCTGTAAAAGAATTGCGTGGTTTGGGAATCCAGCCAAATATGTTGGTCATTCGTACCGAGAAACCAGCTGATCAGGGCATTAAAAATAAACTAGCTCAGTTTTGTGACGTAGCTCCAGAAGCCGTTATCGAGTCTTTGGATGTTGAACACCTTTACCAAATTCCATTGAATTTGCAGGCGCAAGGCATGGACCAAATTGTCTGTGACCATTTGAAACTAGATGCACCAGCAGCGGATATGGCAGAGTGGTCAGCCATGGTGGATAAGGTCATGAACCTGAAAAAACAAGTCAAGATTTCCCTTGTTGGTAAGTATGTGGAGTTGCAAGATGCCTACATCTCAGTTGTCGAAGCCTTGAAACACTCTGGTTATGCCAACGACGCAGAAGTGAAGATTAATTGGATCAATGCCAATGATGTGACAGCAGAGAATGTAGCAGAGCTCTTGTCTGGTGCGGACGGAATCATTGTGCCAGGAGGTTTTGGCCAACGTGGTACGGAAGGAAAAATTCAAGCCATCCGTTATGCGCGTGAAAATGATGTTCCAATGTTGGGTGTTTGCTTGGGAATGCAGTTGACTTGTATCGAGTTTGCTCGTAACGTTTTAGGTCTTGAAGGTGCCAATTCTGCAGAACTTGCTCCAGATACAAAATATCCTATCATTGATATCATGCGTGACCAGGTTGATGTTGAAGATATGGGTGGAACCCTTCGTTTGGGACTTTATCCATCTAAGTTGAAACGTGGTTCTAGGGCAGCGGCTGCTTATCACAATCAAGAAGTGGTGCAACGCCGTCACCGTCACCGTTATGAGTTTAACAATGCCTTTCGTGAACAGCTTGAGGCAGCAGGCTTTGTCTTTTCAGGAGTTTCACCTGATAATCGTTTGGTAGAAATCGTTGAGATTCCTGAAAATAAATTCTTTGTGGCTTGTCAGTATCACCCTGAACTTTCCAGTCGTCCAAACCGTCCAGAAGAACTCTATACTGCCTTTGTTACTGCAGCGGTTGAAAATAGTAATTAGCATAATCAGAACCTTTGAGAAGAATCTCAGAGGTTTTTTAATTGCCTTGCTCCTATACGGCTTCCTCATTTGTCCTAGAGCCCTTTTTGTGTTACAATGAATGGTATGAAAGCTAAGAAATTATGGATGACTGGCTTGACTGTGGCTGGTCTAAGTGCCCTTGCTTTGGGGGCTAAAAAAGCAGCAGATAATCACAAGCTCATGAAGACTCAAGAAGAGTTGACCGCTATCGTGCGCGAACTTTTCTCAGATATGGGTGAGATTGCGACTCTCTATGTTCAAGTCTACGAAAGTAGTCTAGAGCGACTCGTCGGAGGGGTCATTTTTAAGGATGGTCGTCACTATACCTTTGTCTATGAAAATGAAGATCTGGTCTATGAGGAGGAAGTCTTATGATTACCCCCGATAGTATAGAAGAACTCGCAGTTTTTGTCGAGCAAGATGGAAAGAAGGTTTTCCTTTTTGTGGCGGACTGGTGTGGCGATTGTCGTTATATCTATCCAGCCTTGCCAGAGATTGAGGAGACCAATCCTGAGTTCACCTTTATTCGTGTGGACCGTGACCAGTATCTGGATCTGGCCAAACTCTGGGATGTGTACGGCATTCCTAGTCTTGTTGTGCTAGAAAAGGACAAGGAAATCGGCCGATTTGTCAATCGTGACCGTAAAAGCAAGCAACAAATTAACGACTTTTTAGCAGAACTGAAATAGGAGAAAAAGGAAAGAATGATTTTTACATATAACAAAGAGCATGTCGGCGATGTCCTTATGATCATCGCGAAAAACAGCGGAGATGCCAAACTGGACGTGGAGCGTAAAGGCAAGGTAGCCCGTGTTTTCCTCAAAGAAAATGGAGAAACAGTAGCTTGGAATATTTTCGAAGTTTCAAGTTTGTTTGAAATTGCGGAGCGCGGTCAAGTCTTTTTATCAGATGAGCAAGTAGAACGTTTGAACCAAGAATTGCGGGCGGAAGGATTTGCAGAAGAAATTGTCAATGACAAGGAACCTAAGTTTGTTGTTGGTGAGATTGTCGAGATGGTAGCTCATCCAGATAGTGACCACCTTAACATCTGCCAAGTTGCAGTCGCAAGTGATAAGACAGTGCAAATCGTTGCAGGAGCACCTAATGCGCGTCTTGGGCTGAAAACCATTGTGGCTCTCCCTGGAGCGATGATGCCAAAAGGCAATCTCATTTTCCCAGGCGAACTTCGTGGTGAAAAGAGTTTTGGCATGATGTGTAGCCCTCGTGAACTTGCCTTGCCAAATGCTCCGCAAAAACGTGGGGTTATTGAATTATCAGAAGACCAAGTTGTCGGAACTCCATTTGATCCAGCCAAACACTGGACTGCCTAGGAAATTGTCAGTGTTTGATAGACCAGATAGAGGGGGATAAGATGGCAAAAAATGTAGTAATTACAGGAGCGACCTCAGGAATCGGTGAAGCTATTGCGCGTGCTTATCTGGAGCAGGGGGAGAATGTCGTTCTAACAGGGCGACGGACAGACAGACTAGAGGCCCTCAAGTCAGAGTTTGCAGAAACTTTTCCAAATCAAACAGTTTGGACCTTTCCACTGGATGTCACGGATATGACCATGGTCAAGACTGTCTGCTCCGATATTTTGGAAACGATAGGGCAGATTGATATATTGGTCAATAACGCTGGACTAGCTCTTGGCTTGGCTCCCTATCAAGACTATGAAGAATTGGGTATGCTGACCATGTTGGATACCAATGTCAAAGGTTTGATGGCAGTCACTCGCTGTTTCTTGCCAGCAATGGTAAAAGCCAATCAAGGTCATATTATCAACATGGGATCGACCGCAGGAATCTATGCCTATGCTGGGGCAGCTGTCTATTCAGCCACCAAGGCAGCAGTTAAGACTTTTTCAGATGGTCTGCGAATTGATACCATTGCGACAGACATCAAGGTGACCACCATTCAGCCAGGAATTGTCGAAACAGATTTTTCTACAGTTCGTTTTCACGGTGATAAAGAGCGTGCTGCAACCGTCTATCAGGGAATAGAAGCCCTGCAAGCACAAGATATCGCAGATACAGTGGTCTATGTGACCAGTCAGCCCCGTCGTGTGCAGATTACAGATATGACTATTATGGCCAATCAACAGGCGACTGGATTTATGGTTCATAAAAAGTAAAAAAATTCCTCGAAAAGTTACAAATTTCTGTAACTTTTTTTGATTCCCTGCGAATAGATAAGTAGGAGGATGAAAAATGTATAATAAAGTTATCTTGATCGGGCGTTTGACGTCTACACCAGAACTGCACAAAACCAACAATGACAAGTCAGTGGCGCGCGCAACTATTGCTGTGAACCGTCGTTACAAAGACCAAAATGGCGAACGTGGAGCTGATTTTGTCAATCTGGTTCTTTGGGGGAAATTGGCTGAAACCATGGCAAGTTACGCAACTAAAGGCAGTCTTATTTCTGTTGATGGGGAGTTGCGTACCCGTCGCTTTGAGAAAAATGGCCAGATGAACTATGTGACTGAAGTTCTCGCCACAGGATTCCAACTCTTGGAAAGTCGTGCCCAACGTGCTATGCGTGAAAATAATGCAGGACAGGATTTGGCAGACCTGGTCTTGGAAGAGGAAGAATTGCCATTTTAAGTAGTGAAAAGTCTGAGTTGGTCTCAGGCTTTTTATCTTGAGAAATTCAGACTTTTTTCTTGACTATTTCTGACCAAGTGATACAATAGAACTATGATTTAGCACTCAGATATAAAGAGTGCTAATAATATGTATGTCATCATGGAGGAAAGCAAATGTTGAAACCATTAGGAGACCGTGTGGTCTTGAAAATCGAAGAAAAAGAACAAACTGTTGGAGGCTTTGTCCTTGCAGGCTCAGCCCAAGAAAAAACCAAAACTGCCCAAGTTATAGCTACAGGAAAAGGTATTCGTACCTTGAATGGCGACTTGGTTGCTCCAAGCGTTAAGGCTGGAGACCGTGTCTTAGTTGAAGCCCACGCTGGTATTGATGTCAAAGATGGAGATGAAAAGTACATCATCGTAGGCGAAGCCAATATTTTGGCTATCATTGAAGAATAGAAGGAGAAAGTAAGTATGTCAAAAGAAATTAAATTTTCATCAGATGCCCGTTCAGCTATGGTTCGTGGTGTCGATATCCTTGCAGACACTGTTAAAGTAACCTTGGGACCAAAAGGTCGTAACGTTGTGTTGGAAAAATCATTTGGCTCACCATTAATTACCAATGACGGTGTTACTATTGCTAAAGAGATTGAGCTAGAAGACCATTTTGAAAATATGGGTGCCAAATTGGTATCAGAAGTAGCTTCAAAGACCAACGATATCGCAGGTGACGGAACGACAACTGCAACTGTCTTGACCCAAGCTATCGTCCGCGAAGGAATCAAAAACGTCACTGCAGGTGCTAATCCAATCGGCATTCGTCGTGGGATTGAAGCAGCGGTTGCCGCAGCAGTAGAAGCTTTGAAAAACAATGCCATTCCAGTTGCCAACAAAGAAGCCATTGCTCAGGTTGCTGCTGTATCTTCTCGTTCTGAAAAAGTCGGTGAATACATTTCTGAAGCTATGGAAAAAGTTGGTAAAGACGGTGTCATCACTATCGAAGAGTCACGTGGTATGGAAACAGAGCTTGAAGTCGTGGAAGGAATGCAGTTTGACCGCGGTTACCTATCACAGTACATGGTGACAGATAGCGAAAAAATGGTGGCCGACCTTGAAAATCCATACATTTTGATTACTGATAAGAAGATTTCAAATATCCAAGAAATCTTGCCACTTCTAGAAAGCATTCTCCAAAGCAATCGTCCACTCTTGATTATTGCAGATGATGTAGATGGCGAAGCTCTTCCAACCCTTGTATTGAACAAGATTCGTGGTACTTTCAATGTTGTTGCTGTCAAAGCTCCTGGCTTTGGTGATCGTCGTAAGACTATGTTAGAAGATATCGCTATCTTGACAGGCGGAACAGTCATCACAGAAGATCTTGGTCTTGAGTTGAAAGACGCTACTATTGAAGCGCTAGGTCAAGCAGCGAGAGTAACTGTGGACAAAGATAGCACTGTTATTGTAGAAGGTGCTGGAAATCCTGAAGCTATTTCTCACCGTGTTGCAGTTATCAAGTCTCAAATTGAAACTACAACTTCTGAATTTGACCGTGAAAAATTGCAAGAACGCTTGGCAAAATTGTCGGGTGGTGTCGCAGTCATCAAGGTCGGAGCTGCAACTGAAACTGAGTTGAAAGAAATGAAACTTCGCATTGAAGATGCCCTCAACGCTACTCGTGCAGCTGTTGAAGAAGGCATCGTTGCAGGTGGTGGAACTGCACTTGCTAATGTCATTCCAGCCGTAGCTGATTTGGAATTGACAGGAGATGAAGCAACAGGACGCAATATTGTTCTCCGTGCCTTGGAAGAACCTGTTCGTCAAATCGCCCACAATGCAGGATTCGAAGGTTCTATCGTTATTGATCGTTTGAAAAATGCGGAAGTTGGCACAGGTTTCAACGCAGCAACTGGCGAGTGGGTCAACATGATTGAAGAGGGAATCATCGACCCAGTTAAAGTGAGCCGTTCAGCTCTTCAAAACGCTGCATCTGTAGCCAGCTTGATTTTGACAACAGAAGCAGTCGTAGCTAATAAACCAGAACCAGCAGCCCCAGCTCCAGCAATGGATCCAAGCATGATGGGCGGCATGATGTAAAAACTATAAAAGGAGGGATGCGTATTCCCTCCTTTTACGGTTTTCTCTTCTAAAATTGATTTGAGCTCTCCTAACTTATATGATAAAATAAGACTAGAAGAAGGAGAAGAAC
>CAUVUZ010000028.1:0-18969 GCA_963555095.1 uncultured Streptococcus sp.
AATTTAAACATTATTTACTTTGAATATCCTCGATATTTTTGATTAAGATAGAATAGGTTCCATTGTCATTTTGGATAAACTCGACCGATTCTGCGTCTTGGTAAACATTATTGGGAACGATAAGTTCGATTCCGTTTGACAAGGAAAGTTTTTGGTTTTCAAATTTCTTGAGCTGACGACTGGCATCAATTTCATCGAACTGGACTGGTTCTGGTACAGCTTCCTTGACCTGATCGATAAAGCTCAAACGAGCTGTTAGATTGTTATCAAAAAGGTCGTTAGCTAATTTCTCGGGTGACAGTTCATTGCTTTCTTCGAGATTGTTGAAAATCGCTGATTTGACCTTGGATTGAAATTGAAAATCATCTGTATTAAAAGACTCTGCAATTCTCTGAGCCGTTTTTTCTATCTCCTTGATAGATTTCTTGGGAGAAATCTTAGGAGCGACAGCAAGAAGATTATCTGAAAAATAGTTCAAAAAAGTCCCGTTGTACTTGATTCGTTTTTCGATGAGGTGGTACTTGCGACTTTGAAGATTGACCACCAAGGCCTCGTCAGCTCCTGTTCCAAATCCAGGCAGGTTATTCTGAGTCAGCTTGATTGGATTATCAACTTCCCCACCGAGGTGGGTCAAGGTCTCACGTAGAGCAATTCGCAAGAAAGCGAAATGTTCAACGCCTTCTTTAGAAAACTGCACAAAAATCAAGTCATTGGTCTTGAGATTTTCAGAAATACTAAACTCCTCTTTCCAGAGATTAGCCAGTGTTACTGATGTCTCCAACAAATCGTCTGTGATGTGATTGAAGAAGGGATTTTCTTCTTCGAAAATCCCAGTCTTAGCTTCATCTGAATACACACGTTCGATTTTCTTACGCAGGTATTCTTCAATTTTTGGAGTGATATTGAGAAACTTATCCGCCAGGAACAACTCGGTATCATCCGGGCTGAACTGATGGATAATAGCTTTCTTAATATAAATGTCCATAAAAGTATTAGTCCTCGTATAGTGGGAAGGCATCTGTCAACGCTTTGACTTCACTTCTCACTTCTTCTAAGACAGCTTCATTTTCTGCATTTTTAAGGGTTTTAATGATGAGTTCAGCCACTTTACGGCTTTCTTCTTCACCAAATCCACGTGCAGTGATGGCTGCAGATCCGATACGAATCCCACTTGTCTTGAATGGTGACAAGGTTTCGTAAGGGATTGAGTTTTTATTTAGGGTAATATTAACCTCATCCAACAAGTTTTGAGCAACTTTTCCGTTTTCTACAACCTTAGTGACATCCACTAGGAAGAGATGATTTTCAGTCCCGCCAGAAATGATACGAAAATCAGGGTCTTGCAAGAAGACTTCAACCATAGCTTTGCTGTTTTTGATGACATTAGCAGCATATTCCTTGAAGGCTGGATCCAAAACTTCTTTGAAGGAAACAGCTTTAGCAGCGACAACATGCTCCAAAGGACCGCCTTGAATACCAGGGAAAATAGCTGAGTTGATTTTCTTAGCTAGGTCCTCATCATTTGTCAAGATCAACCCACCACGTGGTCCACGAAGGGTTTTGTGGGTCGTTGTTGTAGTGATATGAGCGTATGGTACTGGACTTGGGTGAAGACCAGCCGCAACCAAACCAGCGATATGGGCCATATCGACCATGAGTTTAGCACCAACAGCATCTGCAATTTCACGGAATTTTGAGAAGTCGATAATTTGAGAATAGGCTGAAGCACCAGCTACGATCAATTTTGGTTTTACTTCTTGGGCTTGTTTCAAGATCGCATCAAAGTCCAAGAGTTCTGTTTCAGGATCTACACTATAAGAAACAAAATTGTAGGTTTGGCCAGAGAAGCTAACTGAAGCTCCGTGGGTCAAGTGTCCACCTGCTGCCAAATCCATTCCCATAACCGTATCTCCTGGCTCAATCAAGGCCATGTAAGCCGCGCAGTTGGCTTGGCTTCCTGAGTGTGGTTGGACATTGGCGAATTTAGCACCGAAAATTTCCTTCGCACGTTCAATAGCAAGAGTCTCTACTACGTCTACTACATCAGTTCCACCATAATAACGGCGTCCTGGGTAACCCTCGGCATATTTGTTGGTCAAGATAGACCCTTGAGCAGCCATAACAGCCTTGGAAACCACGTTTTCGGAGGCGATCAATTCAATGTTGTTTTGTTGGCGTTCTTCTTCTTTGGCAATAGCATTCCAGAGATCAGCATCGTATGCTTTAAAATCATCTTTGTCAAAAATCATAGGTCTTCTCCTTTATAGTGTGACTGGTCCTTTAGTTTGTTTTTACAAAATAAACTAAAAGATGCGAATAAACCGTTTCTGCATTTTATCACAAGTATAACCAACTTTTTCATAAAATGCATGAGCTCCCAGACGATGATCAGCAGAGTTTAAGCGGATAAACTCATAACTACGTCTTTTTGCTTCCTCTTCCAACCCTTGCAGTAAGCTTTTACCGATACCTTGACCTTGTACTTGAGGTGAAACTGCTAAGGCTAAGATATTGAATCCTGCTTTGGAATAAAGGGATTCGTAAACTTCAGCGTGGACATAGCCAAGCAGGATATGACTAGCTGTGTCCTCAAATCCAAGTAGGAAATGATGTGAATCCTGAGATAATCTAGCTAGTTGACTAGCTGTATCCTCTGGACTAAAAGAATAACCCAAAGTCTCTTGGTTAATCTCACATATAGCATTCACATCTGTTTCTTGCAAATCTCTGAGCATCTCATTCCTCCTCAAAAGAAATCTCTGGCAACCGAGCAAGGATATCTTCACGCTTAATCGCCCCCTGGCGTAAGATTTTCACCTTGTCTCCAGACAAATCCAAAATAGTCGAATCCTGTCCAGTTAGAAAAGCGTCGTCCTCCAGACCCAGAACCTCTTGGTCAAAATCTTCAAGGATTTGCTGAAAGATCACTCCACTCGCCTGGCCTGAAATATTGGCAGACGGTCCAATCAAGGGACCAGTCTCTCGGATCAAATCAAGCGTAATGGGATGACTCGGCATCCGAAATCCAACAGTTGCAAGCCCAGAATTGACCCAATAGGGAATATTGTCATTGGCTTCGAGGATAATGGTCAAGGGACCTGGTAAAAAGCTCTCCACAAGCTTTTTTAGATAAGTTGGTTGATTCTTTGAAAAGTGCAAGATGTCCTCTAGAGAAGCGACATTAAGATTGAGCGCCTTTTCTCTAGGACGACGTTTGAGTTGGTAAACATGGTCGACAGCTTTTTCAACTAAGGCCTTAGCAAAGAGACCATAAACTGTCTCGGTAGGTAAAACGACTGCTCCGCCCTTTTCCAACTCTTGTCTAATCCTGTCCATCATCAGCTACAACCATCCTATCTTGACCAAATTGGTCCTTGAGTGTTCGTACTCGTTCTTCAGGAAGATGTTTCCTAAAAAGCGCAGGAACACTTTGACCTTGCTTGTATCCAATTTCAAGGTAAATCTTACCACCATCTTTGAGATAGTCTTTTGCATCTTCCGCAATTCTACGGTAAATAGCTAGGCCATCCTCATCTGCAAAGAGAGCTAGGTGAGGTTCTGAATGCAAAACATTCAAACCAACCTCTGATTCATCTTCACGAGAGATATAGGGTGGATTGGATACAATTATATCATATTTTTCAGAAATTTCTGTAAAACAATCGGATTTTTTTAAAAATATCTGGAGATTCTGAACTTTAGCGTTTTCAGCCGCCAAATCTAGTGCATCCTGTGAAATATCAACTGCTGTCACTGACCAATTTGGTCTATTTTTTGCTAGGGCGAGGGCAATAGCACCACTTCCCGTACCGATGTCCAAGACCTTGAGATTTTCTTCAGGATTTTCTGTGAGGATGAGTTCCACCAACTCTTCTGTTTCTGGACGAGGAATCAAAACCCGCTCATCCACTTTTAGCTGCATTCCAAAGAAATATGCCTGTCCGATGATATACTGAGCTGGTTTATGGGACGCTAACTGCTGGTAAATCTCTTCTACAAATTGTTTCTCTTCCTCTGTTACCTCTTGCTGAAGGGCAAAGACAAAGTCTGTAAAAGAGAGATTTTTCAGGCTACGATAGACAAAAGAGAGGCTTTCTGCTTCCTCTCCTTGTCTTATCAACTCCTCTTCAAAATCTGAAAATAATTGAGCTAATTTCATTATTTGTTTAATTCTTCTAATTTTTGTGTTTGGTCATAGAGCACCAAGGCATCCACAACTTCATCCAGTTTACCAGACAAGATCGTATCTAGTTTTTGAAGGGTCAAGCCAATACGGTGGTCCGTAACACGGTTTTGTGGGAAATTGTAAGTACGGATACGTTCTGAACGGTCACCAGTACCGATAGTAGACTTACGCTCAGCGTCTTGTTCATCTTGGGCAATCTGAGCAAAGTGGTCAGCAACACGTGCACGGATGATCTTCATGGCCTTTTCACGGTTTTTCTGCTGGGTACGTTCTTCCTGCATCTCAACCTTGATATTTGTTGGCAAGTGAACGATACGAACGGCAGTCGCAACCTTATTGACGTTCTGACCACCAGCACCTGATGCGTGGTAGATATCAACACGAAGGTCTTTTGGATCAATGTCGTATTCTACTTCTTCCACTTCAGGCATGACAAGAACTGTGGCAGTTGAGGTATGAACACGACCTTGGCTTTCTGTCACAGGGACACGTTGCACACGGTGGGCACCTGATTCATACTTGAGTTTAGAGTAAACAGACTGACCTGATACCATGGCAACCACTTCTTTGAATCCACCGACACCGTTCATAGAAGCTTCCATGACTTCAAAGCGCCAGCCTTGGGCTTCCGCATACTTTTGATACATGGTTAGAAGATCACCAGCGAAGAGGGCTGCTTCGTCTCCACCAGCTGCTCCACGGATTTCAAGGATGATGTTCTTGTCATCGTTTGGATCTTTTGGAAGAAGCAAGATTTTTAGTTTTTCTTCGTATTCTTCTTTTTCAGCCTTGGCATCTTTGAGTTCTTGCTTGGCCATTTCTTCCAAATCCGCATCTCCACCAGACTCTTTAATCATCTCTTCGGCATCAACGATATTTTGAAGGACTTGTTTGTACTCACGGTAGGCTGTTACCGTGTCACGAGTTGAAGCCTCTTCTTTCGAAAGCTCCATGAAACGCTTGGTGTCTGAAACGACATCAGGGTCACTAAGCAATTCTCCTAACTCTTCATAACGGTCTTCTACAGCTTGTAGTTGATCATAAATGTTCATTTTTTCTCCTTATTTCTCAATTGTTAAATCATAGATTGCTACTACTTCGTTCTCAAATATTTCCCCAGTTTCTTTAAATCCATAACTGAGGTAACAAGATCTTGCATGTTCATTTTCTGGTTCATAAGACAACCAAAGTTTATTGCCTAAACCTGCTGGCGCTGTCTGAACATAGTCCAGCACTTTATCCATAATTGGTTTAAAATATCCTTGATTTTGAAAATTCTTATCAATCATAAAACGAAATAGTAAATAATTTCCACTACTAATTCCGATCTTTTTATCATAAGCTATCATCACGAAACCTATAATTGCATCATTATCATAAACTGCCAATGGAGCTACAAAATCTCCATTTTTAGTGTAGACATATGCTTCAGCTAAACTAATTGCGTTGGTTGCAATGAATTGCTTTTGATATTCCTTGACATCCAAATTCAAAACATCAAAATAATTTTCCATTGTAACATCTCTTAGTTCAATTGTCATAGTTGTGCTCCTTGTTAGATGTTATCATTGGCGCAAAATAATGTTTTCGGCAGACTGAGATATAGGTTTCATTGCCACCGATTTGAATTTGTTCACCATCATAGACTGGCACACCATCTTGAGTTCGCAACACCATGGTCGCCTTTTTCTTACAATACTGGCAAATGGTCTTAATCTCATCAATCTTGTCTGCTAAGAGTAAGAGATGTTTGGAACCTTCGAACAGTTCATTACGAAAATCATTCTTCAAACCAAATGCCATGACAGGGATGTCTAACTCATCGACAACACGAGCTAGGTCGTAAACATGATGACGTTTGAGAAACTGAGCCTCATCAACTAAGACACAGTAGGGTTTGACTTCCAATTCTCGAATCAAACCAAAGATGTCTGTACTATCGTCAATTGCAAGGGCTGGTCGCTTCATGCCAATCCGACTAGATACATAACCAACACCATCACGCGTATCCAGAGCAGAAGTCATAATCACAACTCCCTTTCCTTGCTCTTCGTAGTTATAGGCTACCTTGAGAATCTCAATCGTCTTACCTGAGTTCATAGTCCCATAACGATAATACAACTGTGCCATGCTTCTATTTTACGTCCATTTCTAAATTTTTGCTACATTCTAGTATATCATAATTTTCTGAAGCTTTAAACGGCAAAATGTGGTAAAATAGAAGAAATCAAAAACTAGTGGAGGAAGCTATTATGCCATTTGTTCGCATCGATTTATTTGAAGGACGCACCTTGGAGCAAAAAAAAGCTCTTGCTAAGGAAGTAACGGAAGCAGTTGTCCGCAACACAGGAGCACCTCAGTCTGCTGTTCATGTCATTATCAAGGACATGCCTGAAGGAACTTATTTCCCTCAAGGTGAAATGCGTACCAAATAAGCAAGCTTAAGCAAATTTGCTTAGGCTTTTTCAATCTCCAAGTAGCATCCATTGAAGAAATGGTCTAATTTTGTTACAATTTGAAGAGATGCTTGGATACATATCCTAAGAAAAGAAATACAAAAGGAATTAGTATGATTACACGTGAATTTGATACCATCGCTGCTATCTCTACTCCACTAGGTGAAGGAGCCATTGGTATTGTCCGCCTGAGTGGAACTGACAGTTTTGCGATTGCGCAAAAGATTTTCAAAGGCAAAGACTTGAGCAAGGTTGCAAGCCACACGCTGAACTATGGTCACATCGTTGACCCTCAAACTGGTAAAGTTATGGATGAGGTTATGGTTGGGGCTATGAAGTCTCCAAAAACCTTCACTCGTGAAGACATTATCGAGATTAACACCCACGGTGGGATTGCAGTGACCAATGAAATTCTCCAGCTAGCTATTCGTGAAGGAGCTCGATTGGCTGAACCGGGTGAATTTACCAAGCGCGCCTTTCTAAATGGTCGTGTGGACTTGACACAGGCTGAGGCGGTAATGGATATCATCCGTGCCAAGACTGACAAGGCAATGAATATCGCCGTCAAACAATTGGACGGTTCCCTTTCTGATCTCATTAACCATACTCGGCAAGAAATCCTCAATACACTTGCGCAAGTCGAGGTCAATATTGACTATCCTGAGTATGACGATGTTGAGGAAGCCACTACTGCTATTGTTCGTGAGAAGACTGAGGAGTTTGAGCAATTACTAACCAATCTGCTTAGGACAGCTCGTCGCGGTAAAATCCTTCGTGAGGGAATTTCTACTGCCATCATCGGACGCCCCAACGTTGGGAAATCCAGCCTCCTCAACAACCTCTTACGTGAAGATAAGGCTATCGTGACCGATATCGCTGGTACCACACGCGATGTCATCGAAGAATACGTCAACATCAATGGTGTTCCACTTAAATTGATTGATACAGCTGGAATCCGTGAAACAGATGACATCGTCGAACAAATCGGTGTCGAGCGTTCGAAAAAAGCCCTCAAGGAAGCTGACTTGGTACTACTAGTGCTAAGTGCCAGTGAACCACTGACAGCACAAGACAGACAACTCTTAGAAATCAGCCAGGTTACTAATCGTATTATTCTACTTAATAAAACTGATCTTCCTGAAGCGATTGAAACTTCGGAATTACCTGAGGATGTCATCCGTATTTCAGTTCTTAAAAACCAAAACATTGATAAGATTGAAGAACGCATTAACAACCTCTTCTTTGAAAATGCTGGTTTGGTCGAGCAAGATGCTACCTACTTGTCAAATGCCCGTCATATTTCCTTGATTGAAAAGGCTGTTGAAAGCCTACAAGCTGTTAACCAAGGTCTTGAACTGGGTATGCCAGTTGATTTGTTACAAGTTGACTTGACTCGCACATGGGAAATTCTCGGAGAAATCACTGGAGATGCTGCTCCAGATGAACTCATTAACCAACTCTTTAGCCAATTCTGTCTAGGAAAATAAGAAAAATCCATGATCGTTCTTTCGGTCATGGATTTTATTGTCTTCATTAGTAATCTGGTCTTAAGACACCTGTTACAGTTTCCTTAGTTGCTTCGTAGTCGCCATCTATAACAACCTTGATAATGCGTTTAGCATCTTCTTCTGGTGCTGGAACTAGAGGTAATCGAGTTGGTCCAGCTTCAAATCCCATGTAGTTAAGGACTGCCTTAACTGGAGCAGGACTTGGATAAGAGAAGAGCGCATTGACCTTAGGAATGAATTTACGCTGAATAGCTGCGGCTTTTTTCATATCGCTTTCTGCAATGGCAGTAAACATCTCGTGCATCTCATCTCCATTTGTATGAGAGGCAACAGAAATAACTCCATCTGCACCAAGGTTCATGGCATGAAAAGCATCTCCGTCCTCACCTGTATAAATCAAGAATTCCTCTGGCTTGTGCTCAATCAAGTAAGCCATATTTGCCAAGCTGGTACATTCTTTAACACCGATTATATTAGGATGGTTAGCTAAGCGAAGCATAGTCTCAGGAGTCAATTCGACAACAACACGCCCTGGAATGTTATAAATGATAATCGGCAAATCTGAGGCATCAGCAATAGCCTTGAAATGCTGATACATCCCTTCTTGTGAAGGTTTGTTGTAGTATGGTACGATAGCAAGTCCCGCTGCAAAACCACCAAATTCTGCCACCTCTTTGACAAACTCGATCGAGTCACGTGTGTCATTGGTCCCTACACCCGCAATCAAAGGAACACGTCCATTGACAACCTTTTGCACAGCCGCGAAGAGTTGCAACTCTTCATCGTGGGTCAAGGTTGGACTTTCAGCTGTCGTTCCAGCTAGAAGAATTCCATCTGTATGGTGG
Organism: uncultured Streptococcus sp.; assembly: GCA_963555095.1. GTDB lineage: Bacteria > Bacillota > Bacilli > Lactobacillales > Streptococcaceae > Streptococcus. The sequence goes on from CAUVUZ010000028.1 coordinate 8,996, forward strand.
GACAACAAATGCTCTATAAGAGCTGGAATGGCATCAAAGTTGATGGAACCATCCTCATGAAAAGGGGTAATAAAGGCTGTGATGATTTTACACTCTTTTAAATCTTGATAAGACATGAGAAACACCTCTCTATTTCAAAGAAGGAGTTCATCTGAACTCCTAAACGATATGACTATTTTAATTCAAATTTCAACTCAGCTGTTGGACGAACCAATCCACGTTCGTGAAGCGTTTCTGCGATCTGAACTGAATTCCAAGCAGCACCTTTGAGAAGGTTATCTGAAACAACCCACATGTGGATTCCTTTTTCAGCATCCAAGTCTTTACGGATACGACCAACAAAGGTATCACGTGAACCTACTGCATTGATGGCTTGCGGATAGATTTGATGAGCTACATCATCTTCAAGAACAGCACCTGGGAAGGCTGCGATAGCTGCTTTGACTTCTTCGATTGGAACCACTTCTTTTGTTTCGATATAAACTGACTCAGAGTGAGCTGACAAGACTGGAATGCGCACACATGTTGCAGACACTGCGATGCTATCATCTTCCATGATTTTCTTAGTTTCCTTAGTCATCTTCATCTCTTCGTAAGTGTAATCATTGTCCGTGAAGACATCGATTTGTGGAAGAGCGTTAAAAGCGATAGGATAGTGTTTCTTGTCACCACCTGAAGGCAAGATTTCTGCATGCAAATCACGTGGATTCACACCGTCATTCAAGACTTCACGGAGTTCACGTTGTGTTTCAAGAATCGCTCCCATACCAGCACCTGAAACCGCTTGGTAAGTTGAAACGATGATACGGTCCAAGCCCCATTTTTGACGAACAGGCTCAAGAGCCACCATCATTTGGATTGTTGAACAGTTAGGGCAGGCAATGATTCCGTTGTGGGCATCAAGTGCATGAGCATTGACCTCTGGAACAACCAGTGGTACATCTGGATTTTGACGAAAATAAGATGTATTATCCACTACTACCGCTCCAGCTTGAACTGCGTATGGTGCATACTTAGCTGATGTCGAACCACCTGCTGAGAAGAGTGCAATATCAACACCCTCAAAAGCGGTCTCAGTCGTTTCTTCAATCGTAATATCTTGGTCTTTAAATTTCAAAGTCTTGCCTGCTGAACGTGCAGAAGCAAGGTAACGAATTTTATCGATTGGAAGTGTTGATTCTTCCAACATTTTTATCATCTGAGCTCCGACAGCACCTGTCGCGCCGACTACAGCAACTGTATATCCCATAAATAACCTCTTTCGGAATTTTCTAAAAATTTCTATAATAGATGTATTATACTACTTTTTCCAGAAATTGAAAAGCATTTTTGGTTTATATTTTCTGAAAATTAAAAATCCCTAGTCATTGACCAGGGACTAAGAGGCATCTTCATGTGATGAGCAGGTTCACACAACTCATCAAGGTCCGCTCCTGCGTTATGACCTCCTTATGCTCAATAGTAGTCCGAAGACTACCTATCGACTCATCGCATCTACTATTCTACTAGATAGAGGCACTTTTGTCAACAGCCAAAACGCTTTACTTCATTTATATAGGTGCTTAAGAAATATCTTTGAAGAATTTGGGGCAGATTTGAGGCAGACATAACAAAAACCCTTGTAAATCAAGGGCTTTTCTGTCTATTTCATGCTAATTGCCGGGATTGAACCGGCGACCTCATCCTTACCATGGATGCGCTCTGCCAACTGAGCTAAATCAGCTTACCTAAAAAGTATACTATAGTTCTATGTTCTTGTCAAGCGCTCTCTTTTAATTTATGGAATGAAAAAAGCTAGACTTATCAAGAATCTAGCTTATAAAATTCTTATTTTGTTAGATCGATTCGCTGTCCCAGTTTACCAATCAAAATCGCTCCCACGATAAGTGATGCAAACTCACCAATTCCAGTAGAGAACCATGTGAAAAAGAAGGGAGCTTCTGTCAAGATATGGAGCTCAGCTGCAATGGTAATCATTGAAATGGAGAAGAGGATTGAAAAGAAGAAATGATCTTTTCGAATCAATCCGTTAAAGAGGTAATCTTTGCTGTATTTTGCAAAGAGCCATACACCTAGACTAAGAAAAACTAGGGTAGAACCTCCACCGACAAAGACATCTATTAGGCCAAAACTACTAAATAAATTGGCAATCATACATCCAATTGTTACACCGATGATGTATTTAGGGTTGTAAAATGCCAAGAAATTCAGCATTTCTGAAATACGGAACTGATACACCCCAAAACTAAGAACATTGATTGGTGGCGTAATAGTCAAAACCACATAAATAGCAGCAACGATAGCAATATCTGCCATGTCACGAACAGTTAATTTTTTCATGTTTTCTCCTTTAGCGGTTTCCCGCGTAAAATATGCTTGGTGAAAGAAGCTAAGCACCAAGGGTTGAGATTATCAACCTTACTAGTATAGCACATTAGCTAGCATTATGCTATACTAAAATCATGAAAAAACGAATAAAAGCTTTCTTTGATAACGAGATTCTCTCCTACCTATTTTTTGGTGGTGCTACTACTCTGGTTTCTATTGTATCACGTTTGGTTATTTACCATATCAGCCACCAGGAAATCCTTGCAACTGCCCTTGCAAATATTATTGGGATTCTCTTCGCCTTTCTCACAAATGATACAATTGTCTTTAAACAAGAGAGAAGGAATTGGCCGACTCGCCTGGCTAAATTTTTCTTAGCTCGTCTCTTTACTTTGGGTCTCGATGTCCTTTTAACTTATATCTTTGTTACATCTTATCCCGATATTATCGGGCAATTTGTCAATGATCAACTAGATCAGGTTAATGCCATCGAAACGCTAATTGCGCAGGTTTTGATTATCATTCTTAATTATATTTTTAGTAAAGTATACGTTTTTTATAAATGAAATGGATGTCATTAAGCATTAAGGTTGCAATATTTAGGTATTTCAGGTACAATTAAGATTAGTTTTTGAAAGGAAATTATGAAAATGTTAAAAGATCTTAAAGAATTTTTGCTTCGTGGTAATGTCGTTGACCTCGCTGTCGGTGTGATCATCGCCTCTGCTTTTGGTGCTATCGTTACTTCACTTGTAAATGATATCATCACTCCACTTATCTTGAACCCAGCTTTGAAAGCGGCGAACGTTGAACGCATCGCTGAACTTTCATGGAATGGTGTTGGATATGGTAGCTTCTTGAGTGCTGTTATCAACTTCTTAGTGATTGGTACTGTTCTTTTCTTCGTTATCAAAGCTGTTGAAAAAGCTCAAAACCTTACTAAGAAAGAAGAGCCAGCTGAAGATACACCTGCTGCTCCAACCGAACTTGAAGTTCTTCAAGAAATCAAAGCCCTTCTTGAGAAGAAATAAGACAATTAAAGGATCTAGCTTCATGCTAAATCCTTTTTCTTTACTCTTTACTCTTTCGGCAATTTACCAGCCTTTTCGAGCATTTTCTTAATCAAGTAAGGCATCTTCACATTTTCACGACCTTTTTTCTCAATCAGTTTTTTCACAAATTCTGGCATCTGAAGGTCATCTGTCTCCTCCATAATATCCTTGGTGGTTGCTGAAGGTGCTAACTCATCAAAGGTTTCTTCTTCTGGGAGAAATTCCTTAAATTCTTTTTGTTCATTGGCTCTTACAGTATCAACTAAAGCATCAATTAAACGGGAATCTGTGTTTGGCATAGCTGGTCGATGGTAGGTTACACCTAATTCTTGACATAATTGATAACATTCTACATCGTTATCAAAAAGAACTTCGATATGCTCACTGATAAAGCTAATTGGGACAAAGATATAATGCTCTGGATGTTGTTTCTGTTCTCTCAAATACTCGAGTACATCTGGCTTGATCCAAGGGATTCCAATATCACTCTCGCTCTGCCAAGTATTGGTATACTGATCTGCGGTTAGACTGAGTTGCTCTGCTATCAACTTGCTATTATCGAAAATCTGATCGATATATGGATCTCCAAAGTCCAAGGCAAAAATTGGAACACTATGGGCTGAGAAGATTACCTTAAAGGACTCTTCTCCCACATCGTTCCGTAAAATTTTGCTAATCTCATCTGTCCAAAAGTCCAGCAAAGCCTGTTGTTGATACCAGTCCTTAATGACTAAAAATCGGATCTGCTGGCTTTCCAGAAACTTCTCATACCCCATGACTGAGTAAAAGGAATAATGAGGTTCTAAAATCAAGCAAATACATTCTTCAACACCATCAGCCTCCATCTGCCTGATCACATCAGGGATAAAGGGGCGAGAAAATTTGTTAGCAAAGTAGATGCCATACTCTTCTCCTAACCGTTCCTTGACTAAATTGACCTCCTCACGTGTAATCCTCTGCAGGGGCGTACCACCTATACGAACATAATTGTCATAAAGAGTCTGAATCTCGTGATCCTTGGGTCTGATTCCACGACGAATATTGGTAAAAAAATCCGCTACACTCTCAAAGGTAATCTCTTCTGGCGAACCGAATGTCATCATTAAAATTGCTTTTTTCATTGATATGTCCTTGTGATGTTTTTTTCAATTACCATTCTACCATGAAATATATAATAAATAAACGCTTTCATTCATTTTATTTTTATTTACTTCTCTTTGTCTTTCTCTCCATTCTATGATACAATGAAAAAAATGATATTAAAGGAGTTTTTATGACTTATCCCAACCTTTTAGATCGTTTCTTGACCTACGTTAAGGTCAATACGCGTTCTGATGAACACTCTACTACCACTCCAAGTACGCAAAGTCAGGTAGATTTTGCGACCAACGTTCTTATTCCTGAAATGAAACGTGTCGGTCTACAAAATGTCTACTACCTTCCAAATGGTTTTGCTATTGGAACCTTACCAGCTAATGATCCAAAGCTCACTCGCAAAATTGGCTTCATCTCCCACATGGATACAGCTGACTTTAATGCTGAGGGAGTTAATCCGCAAGTCATCGAAAATTACGATGGTGGAGCTATCGACTTAGGTGATTCTGGTTTTAAACTGGATCCTGCTGATTTCAAGAGCCTTGAGAAATATCCAGGCCAAACCCTTATCACAACTGATGGCACGACCTTGCTGGGTGCTGATGACAAGTCAGGGATTGCTGAGATTATGACTGCTATTGAATATCTGACTGCTCATCCCGAAATCAAGCATTGTGAAATCCGTGTTGGTTTTGGACCAGATGAAGAAATCGGTGTTGGAGCTAACAAGTTTGATGCAGAAGATTTTGACGTTGACTTTGCCTATACTGTTGATGGTGGCCCACTAGGTGAACTTCAGTACGAAACTTTCTCAGCAGCTGCTGCTGAACTCCATTTTCAAGGGCGCAATGTTCACCCTGGTACTGCTAAAGATCAAATGGTCAATGCCCTTCAGTTAGCAATTGATTTTCATAATCAACTTCCTGAGAATGACCGACCTGAACTAACAGATGGTTACCAAGGTTTCTATCATCTTATGGATGTATCAGGTAGTGTCGAGGAGACGCATTCAAGCTATATCATTCGCGACTTTGAAAAGGATGCCTTTGAAGCTCGTAAGGAAGCCATGCAGGAGATTGCTGACAAGATGAATCAAGAGCTTGGGAATGATTGCGTTACCTTGACTCTGACAGACCAGTACTACAATATGAAAGAAGTCATCGAGAAAGACATGACGCCCGTTACCATTGCCAAAGCTGTTATGGAAGATCTAGGTATCACACCTATTATCGAACCAATTCGTGGTGGAACAGATGGATCTAAGATTTCCTTTATGGGAATTCCAACTCCTAATATCTTTGCTGGTGGTGAAAACATGCATGGACGTTTTGAATACGTCAGCCTTCAGACCATGGAACGTGCTGTAGACACTATCATTGGTATTGTAGCCTATAAAGACTAAAAAAGACGAGGTAGCTTAGCTACTTCGCCTTTCTTTTTATTCCTTTGGTTGAGCACTTGACTCAGACTCACTTTGCGCTTGCTTTTCTGTTGTTTGAGAAGCAGCTATTTCACTGCCTTTCTCAGATTTAGATTGGCTATCAGTTTCACTTGATTTTGAACGAAGTTCTTGGTTCAAGCTAATAATTTCTTTAGCCAGAGTGAGGAGACCTTCTTTATCACTGCTTTTAGCTGCAAGTTGATCAAATAGGGCATCAACACGTTCAAAGTCAGCATCTGATCCCTTATTATCCTCAAGGTACTTGTGAAGAGAGAGCAAGACATTATAAAGTTTTTGATAGATGATCACCGTTTGCGGATCCTGTTCAGCCTGTTTTTCTTCTCGTTGGATCGTTGTTGCAATACGGTTCAAAAGTTCCTCAAGTTGTGTTTTAGCTTCGTCAAGGTCTGCATTTTCTTTTTCTGTTGCTGCTTTGATATTGGCTGCTTCTTCAGCTAGGGATTGTTTGACACCATCTTCTTTGACACGTGCTAGGAGTTGGGCAGCTTTAGTTAGGAGAGCATCCACTTCTTCCTTCTTAACATGACTAACCCGCTCTTCTGGCATAAAATCACCGTAGAGTTCTTTTAGGAATTCATAGATGGCTGTCTTAGCGGTTTGACTATCTACTTTTTCCGTATCTAGAATAGTCTTACCAGCTTTTGTAGAAACGGGTTCTTCTTTGAGAGCCTCTTCTACTTCTAGCTTAGTTTGGTAAATAGTTGGGAATAACTTGTTCAAGTCGGTTGCTTTGAGGAAAGATTGCGATTGGTAAAGTTCCCAAGTCAACTTGGCAACACGGTTCCGAAGTTCTTCTCTCAAACGACCGTCAGATACACGTTCGTAGAAGTACTTGATGTACTCTACTGTTGTAACCCCTGTCCGATCTCGGAAATCTTGCAAGGCCTGAAGTTTCGCTTCAATGGCAGTCAACTCTGTCTCATCTTGTGCTAGCTTCGCATCCTGCAAATGAAGCAAGAGATCCTTCTTAGGCACACCATAAGTATCTGTATCCAGTGTATTGATCTTATCTACAAGGGATTGGTATTTCTTGTCCAAAGCTGATGTTTCAACTGGAGACGCACTTTGATCCACATGGATATATTGCTTATCAAAGAGATCCAAGGCTGCTAAGTATCCAGCAGTTGAGTTAGTCGCCAGTTTTTTCATGTTCTCGGTAAATTGACCCAAAGCAAGTTCAACCCGTCTCTGCACGATTGGCTGGTCTTTGTAGAGACTTCTGCTATCTGCTAAAAGTTGATCCACTTTAGATAGAACAGTTTGTTCATCAAATGCTCCAGGTTGATAGGTCGATTGTAGGGCTGGAATCTTGTTTTTCAAAGCAACTTCATAGCCCTTAGTTTGCACCTTGATGTAGTGATTGTGGTCGCCATGAGGAATCACAAAACTACCACTTTCTACCTGTAAACTATAAGGAGACACCCCATCACGTAGGGCAGTCGTATAAAGTTCATTTAGGAAGTCCAATTCTGGATTCCCAGTTTGGAGAGGAATACGAACATGTTCTTTTCGAACAGCATAGGGATGGATATGGGTTGGATCATAGGCTTGGTCTGGATTTCCAAAGACAAAGAATCCATTTGAAATGCGAATCGCTTCAAGCGGAACCCCGTAGGTCTGTGAGATATACTTGATTTTTTCTTCATCGCTAGCATCTCTTGAGAAACTTTCCACAGTCTTTGCAAGTGGTTGAACAGGCTCAGACTGATGATTTTCTTTCAAGTGATCTTGGGCAGTTTTGATTTGAGCTGCAGTCAAGTCTTTCTTAAAGAAATAATGAGCGTGATCTCCATGAGAAACTACAAACCCTTGCTCATCCTCACTGATGACACGGTCAGCTGCAAAACCATGATCATGTTCTTCGCCGTGATGGTGGTCATGCTCCTCTCCATCATGGTCATGGTCTTCATGGTTGGTATCCTGACTTCCATGGTCACCGTCTTGGTCTTGATGATAGCCTTGCTGCTCAGGATGTTCCACTGGTTTGCTTGGTTTTTCCAAAGGTGCTGGTTGCCCACTGTCGCTAGCAAGAGGAATCATACGCGCAATCTTTTCTTCCAAGGCAGAAAGCTTTGTATACGGAATGAAATGATAGTGATTTCCATGAGGAATCGCTACGCCACTTGGCGTTCTACTTGAAATCTTAGCAGGGTCAAAAATCAAGCCATCTGATTCAGCATAACGTTGAGTACTTGGAAGAGCATAGAGCTGCTGTAATAGACTCCGAAGACTCTCCTCTTGATTGCTTGGTGTTTCGGTTTGTTGACTAGGATTAGTGGTTTGACTGGTTCCATTTTGACTTGGACGATAGTCAGTCACACTTGGTTGTTTTCTAGTTCCAGAGAGGTAGGCTTGGGCAGCAGCCAATTCGCTAGCAGACAAGGAACTCTTAGGAATGTAGTGGTAATGTCCACCGTGAGGAACGATATAAGCATCACCAGTATCCTCTATAATATCAGATGGATTAAAGATGTAACCATCATCGGTAGTATAGCGTCCTTGTGATCGCGCAAGTGTCACTGCACTGTTAGAAGTTGGTGCATCGTGTGTATGACCTTGTTTTTGGCGTTCAATTTCGTCCTTCGTACGAACGTTATCAGCATGAGCCGCATCTTTAAGGTAGACATAATACTTACCATCCACCTTGATAATATAACCACCTTTGATTTCGTTGACAATGTCAGCGTCTTTCAGTTGATAATTGGCATCTTTCATCAAAAGCTCTTCGCTGAAAATCGCGTCAAAAGGAACTTTACCATTGTAATAATGGAAATGATCACCGTGTGAAGTCACATAGCCTTGATCGGTAATTTTCACGACAATTTGCTCAGCCTGAATATCTTCTTTTTTGCTAACTTGATCTGGTGTCTGGGTCTCTGTTTTTTGAGAGTCTTGTTTCCCATCGACATAAGACACACGATTATTATCTTTGTTTCCTTCTACCTGGTGTTGGTTCAATGCATAGATGCAAAGGCTTAGGGAAAGGACAAGAGCCGATCCTGCTACAAGGTATTTCTTCTTCATTTTCATCATCTCCTCATTTTAATTCTTCTGCAAGAACATTCATATTTTCTTCTAGATTTTCTAAGTAAGTTTTATCATTTTCAGGATCTGCTTCTAAAGGATTCAGTGTCTTTAGGCTAACTCCTGTTGATTTGACCAAAGTCTCAGCGACTTTAGAAGAAGCATTGCTCTCAGTAAAGATGGTTTTAACCTTATAGGTTTTAACGAATTCCTGAATTTCTGTTAGTTGTCTAGGACTTGGCTCTTGTTCAGGAGAAATCCCTGCTATACCGAGTTGTTTCAACCCAAACCGTTTAGCAAGATAAGAAAAGGCTGTATGTTGTGTAACAAAAGTCTTTTGACTAGCTTTTTCAAAAATAGGCTGGTACTTCTTAGTCAATTCTTGGGCTTTAGCGATAAAGTTTTTGGCATTTTTTTGATATGTTTCCTTATTAGAACTATCTAATTCAGACAACTTATCCGCAATAATCTGCGCTTCTTCGCCTGCTTTTTCAGGATCTAACCAAGTGTGTGGGTCGTAAAGTGTTTTTTCATCAATCCCATCACCAGCTTCTACATCTTCCAAACCTGGTACACGCTCCAATGTCATCCCTTCAGAAGCTTCTAAAACTTTTACTTTTGATTTTTTCAAATTTGGATCCAGACTTCCCGCCCAAGACTCCAGTGTATGCGAGTGGTAGACAAAGACATCCGCATCATAGATGGCAGCAATGTCATTCGCTGAAGGTTCATATGAGTGAATTCCACTACTTGACTGAATCATTCGAACATCATTCAAGTCACCTGATACCTCTTTGACCATGGCATAGACTGGATAAAAACTTGTGACAATCTTCATCCCTTTTGCTTCTTGTTTTTCTTTTTGACTACATGCTCCTAAGACAAGAGCCAAAAAACTGGCCATCAATAATAGGATCGTTCTTTTTTTCATCATTACTCCTTAACTAGTATTTAACCATTTAATTAACTAGTAAATAGTTTATCTTTATTTACACTATATGTCAAGATATTTT
>CAUVUZ010000029.1:0-18557 GCA_963555095.1 uncultured Streptococcus sp.
TAGTCATTTACTTCTCCTAAAAGATACGAGGGAATTACAATTCTTCCTTGTAGTCATAGCCAAGTTCTTCAGCTAGTTTTGCGTATCCTTCACGTTCCAAACGGGCAGCCAATTCTGGACCACCAGAAAGGACAACACGACCTTCCATCATCACGTGTACCACGTCTGGTGTGATGTAGTTCAAGAGACGTTGGTAGTGAGTGATGATCATGGCACCAAATCCTTCACCACGCATGGCATTGACACCTTTAGAAACAACTTTAAGAGCGTCAATATCAAGACCTGAGTCAATCTCATCCAAAAGGGCAAAAGTTGGTTCCAACATCAAAAGTTGAAGAATTTCATTACGTTTTTTCTCACCACCAGAGAAACCTTCGTTGAGGTAACGCTCTGCCATTTCTTCTTTCATGTTGAGCAATTCCATTTTCTCGTCCAGTTTAGTGATGAACTCACGAACTGAAATCTTTTCATCGTCTTCTTTACCAGCATTCATGGCTGCACGAAGAAATTCTGCATTGGTAATTCCTGGAATTTCAGATGGATATTGCATGGCAAGGAAAAGTCCCATACGCGCACGCTCGTCCACTTCCAACTCAAGAATGTTTACGCCATCAAACAAGACTTCACCTTTGGTAACTTCATAGTTAGGATTCCCCATGATAGCAGCAGAAAGAGTCGATTTACCAGTACCATTTGGTCCCATGATAGCTGCGATTTCTCCTGTTTTCAGAGTCAGATTGACCCCTTTTAAAATTTCTTTTCCTTCAATCTCAACGTGAAGATCTTTGATCTCTAATACTGACATGATAATTCCTTTCTTTTTCAAACATTTTGCTCAATACTTTAGGAAATTGCTTACAATCCCTAAAAAATAGGACAAAAGGTCAATAAATATACTCTACTAGTATAACAAAAAAAAGCCCAAAAGGCTTTGATTTTGTCTAGAAGCTGGGGGGCTAATCCTTGCGGTTTAAGTGTTGATCAATAGCATCTACGATTTTTCCCATCACGTAACTTAATCTAAAATTTCGAAAGAGTAGAATGGCCCAAAAGGCTGCCATGAAATAGCGACCCGTCATCCAAGCTTCATTGAAAAAATAAGTCTCAGCAGCAGTAAATAGTGCTATCACGATAAATTGTTGTCTAGTCATAGGATTATTGTACCATGAAATCCACTTTTAGTCTTCTTCGACCATGACTTTATCAGCCAGAAATTCAAAGCCCTCTGGAATCAAGTTCTCTTCTTCAACCTCTTGCTCGGCTTGAGAAGACTTGTTTTTAGCTGAAAATGCTGCTCGAACCTCTTTCCATTCCTCTAGGGAAATAGCCAGAATTTCAGGTGAAAATCCAGCAGCTTGGCTAAGAATATTGCCAAACATGGTATTGAGATTATCTCTTTTCATGGTTTGCCCAGCATTGAAATTAGACTCAAAGGCTAAAATAGCATGGTGTTCGTTGGCCGCAACTGGTTGAGAACCTACGAGAAGAGCCTTATCCGGACCAGCTAAGCTTTCGATTACCTCTCCCCATGCATTCTGGAGGCGAATCAAGTTTTGCCGTGCCAAATCAGGATTTTCAACAGCTTCTTGAAGGATAGCCTGAACTTTGTTGCGATCTACTCGATAGACTGTCTTGGAAGTGGTTGGACGGCTAGGGACTGGCGCCACTTGTTTAGGAGCCGTGTCCACATTGGCAAGTTCTTGCTTGAGACGGGCGACTTCCTGTCTCAGTGCAGAAATTTCACTTTCAACAGCTCCTGAAAGCGCAGATTCAGGCTTGATTTCAGCTAAACGAATGGTCATCATCTCAGCATAAATCTTAGGTTGCAGGCTAGCTTTCATATCTGCCAAGCTTACTGTCGCTAGACGAATCATTTCAAAGAGACTTTCCTGAGAAAGAGCTAGATTGTCCATAAAAACTGGACTATGATGAGTATTTTCGCCACCTGTCTGAACAACTAGTAAATCACGCAAATACTGCAAGAGATCCGTCACAAAACGAGTCATGCTCTTGCCATTTTCAAACAAAAGATTCAAAGAATCAAGCGCTTTTGGAACATCCTGCTGGGACAAGGCAGCTACATAATCATCAAGTGCTGATAAACTAATAGTACCTGTAATCTCCTCAGAGATGGCAGTCGTGAGCTCATTCCCTTGCGTCAAACTCAAGGCTTGATCCAGAATAGACAAGGCATCCCGCATCCCACCTTCAGCCCGTCTAGCGATAATTTCCACAGCCTCTGGTTCAGAACTGATATTCTCTTTTTGCAAAATTGTTTGGATATGCTCTTTAATATCTTGCGTTCTGATCGATTTAAACTCAAAACGTTGAACACGTGATAAAATGGTTGCTGGAATCTTGTGCAATTCGGTGGTCGCCAAGATAAAGACAACATTTTGAGTTGGTTCTTCTAGGGTCTTCAAAAGCGCATTAAAGGCTCCTGTAGACAGCATATGAACCTCGTCGATAATGTAGACCTTATAACGTGCCAAACTAGGTGCATAGGTAGATTTATCACGAATTTCTCGGATTTCATCGACTCCGTTATTCGAAGCCGCATCCATTTCAATAACATCTTCTAAGCTACCTTCTGTCACTGCTTGGCAGATATAGCAGTTATTACACGGTTCTCCATCCACTTGATTGGGACAGTTCATGGCCTTGGCAAAAATCTTAGCTACACTGGTTTTCCCAGTTCCACGAGGGCCTGAGAAAAGATAGGCATGACTAATCTTTTCCTGCTCGACCGCTTGTTTTAGGGTTTTAGCCACAACTTCTTGACCTACTAGTTGTGAAAAAGTCTGGCTTCTATATTTTCGATAAAGTGCTTGATACATTAGGCTTTCTCCTCAAACATCGTAAAGTCCCATTCTGTCTTCTCAAGCAAAATAGCGACAAATTGTTCCAAGTAATCACGGTCAATGGCATTGTAATCATCAATAAGTGAAGAATCCAGGTCTAAGACACCCAGCAATCGACCATTCTTGAGCATGGGAACTACGATTTCACTCTTGGCCATACTATCACAAGAAATGTAGTTTGGATAGGTGCTCACATCGCCAACTAAAACAGTCTCTTGAAACTCAGCAGCTTCTCCACACACGCCTTTTCCAAGTGGGATGCGAATGCAAGAAACGCCACCCTGAAAAGGCCCTAAAACCAACTCGCTTCCATCAAACAGATAAAAACCAGCAAATACAGTATTCGGAAAGCGAGATTTTAGGAGGGCACTAGCATTTGAAAGATTGGCAAGAACGTTGCTTTCACCTTCAAGTAAATAAGAGAGTTCCTCATTTAACAATTGATATTGTGATTGTTTTTCTGAATCTAACATAGAACTATTATATCAAAAATGGGAAAGAGACAAAAGAAAAATCCCTTGTTTTAAACAAAGGATTTTATGATTATCAATTTGATTAAAGTTCGATATCACCGAACAAGTCAGCCATTGAGAATCCTGTTTGTGTTTCTGGAAGTTCGAAATCACGTTTTTCTTGACGTTTTGGACGACGTGGACGAGCAGCACGTTTTTCTTCTTTTTGTCCTTCTTCTTGAGCTGGACGTTCTTCAAGAGCTTTGATAGAAAGTGATACGCGTTCTGCATCAGCGTTAACATCAAGGACTTTAACAGTAACTTCTTGACCAACAGTAAGAGCTTCTTTTGGATTTTCGATACGTTTGTGTGAAATTTGAGATACGTGAACAAGTCCATCGATACCTGGCAACACTTCAACAAATGCACCGAAGTCAGTCAAACGTTTAACTGTTCCTTCTACTACATCACCTTTAGCCAATTTTTGCTCAACACCATCCCATGGTCCAGGTGTTGTTGCTTTAAGTGAAAGTGATACGCGTCCTTCTTCTTCGTTAAGATCAAGGATCTTCACTTCGATTTCTTCACCAACAGTTACAACTGATTTAGGTGATACGTTACGTTCATGTGACAATTCAGTCAAGTGAACCAATCCGTCAACACCACCAAGGTCGATGAAAGCACCAAAGCTAGTGATACGAGCAACTTTACCAGTTACGACATCACCAACAGCCAATTTACCAAATACTTCAGCACGAGCTGCTGCAGTTGCTGCTTCAACAACTTCACGACGTGAAAGGATGAAACGGTTTTCTTTAGGATCAACTTCTTTGATTTTAGCATCAAATTCTTGACCTACGAAACGTTCAGTGTTACGTACGAAACGAGTATCCAACATTGAAGCTGGGATGAATCCACGAACACCTTCGAATTCTACTGAAAGTCCACCTTTAACGGCACGAGTTCCTTTAACAGTAACAACTTCTTCTTCGCGTCCTACAAGTTTGTCCCATGCTTTGCGAGCTTCAAGGCGTTTTTTAGATACAAGGTATGTAACTGTATCAGTATCTTTACCAACTACTTGACGAAGTACAAGAACATCCAATACTTCTCCTACTTTCACAAAGTCATTGATATCTGCATCGCGATCGTTTGTCAATTCGCGAAGAGTCAAGACACCTTCAACACCAGTCCCAGAGATTGCAACGTTAGCTTGAGTCGCATCAACTGTCAATACTTCAGCACTAACAACATCACCAGGCTCAACTTGGCTAACGCTATTTAGCAAATCTTCAAATTCGTTCATCTAAAAAATCCTCCAACAATCAAGTCTTTTCCAAAACTTGACATACTTATAATTTTTTTCCTAAGCACCCGCAAGAACATGTTCGTATTGTTCACGTCTTCCAATATAAAAATAAAATACCCTAAGATATTTTTCTTTTTATCTTGAATTTATTACCTAAGAACTGGGGTAGCTGGATTCGAACCAACGCATGAGGGAGTCAAAGTCCCTTGCCTTACCGCTTGGCTATACCCCATTAATATAAAGAATGGAGAGAGAGGGATTCGAACCCCCGAACCCGAAGGAGCGGATTTACAGTCCGCCGCGTTTAGCCTCTTCGCTATCTCTCCAATGCTTAACGAAAACTATTATATCATGAAATTTTCAAAAAAACAAGCATTATTTTGTTAAATTATAGTTTTCAATCAAAATTTCCACAGCTTTCTCAAGTTTTTTATAAAAACTATCGACATTTCCATTCTTTATGATGGCAAATTGGCTATCTAATTCGGCAATTTCACCAATAACCTTTTTCCCAATCGTCAAAACGTATCCTTCATAGCTGTCTTTTCCAACAGTCACTTTTGCATCTGTTAATTGGATTTCAATTTTCTTATCTTTTTTACTCATACTGTACCTCTTTTCACTTTTTCTATTGTACAAGAAAATGCTCAAACTAGCAAGAAAAAACTCCATTTCAGCTATTACAACTGCTATGGAGTTCTTCTTTACTTCATGTCTTTTAGTCTACTTTGACGATCCATCCTTCAGGCGCTTCTACATCACCAAATTGGATACCCGTCAATTCATCATAGAGTTTACGTGTAACAGGACCTACTTCTGTTTCACTATAGAAAACATGGAAATCATCGCCATGTTGGATGCCTCCAATTGGCGAAATAACCGCTGCTGTTCCACAAGCACCTGCCTCTACAAAACGCTCCAAATTATCGATTGGGACATCGCCTTCAATCGGTGTCAAGCCCAAGCGGTGCTCTGCCAAGTAAAGCAAAGAGTACTTGGTAATAGATGGCAAGATTGACGGACTCAGTGGTGTAATGAATTCATTGTCTGCCGTGATTCCAAAGAAGTTGGCTGATCCGACTTCTTCAATCTTTGTATGTGTAGATGGGTCTAGGTAGATAACGTCAGAAAAGTTGCGAGACTTGGCCATTTTACCTGGTAGAAGACTGGCAGCATAGTTCCCACCTACCTTGGCCGCACCCGTACCATTTGGAGCTGCACGGTCGTATTCATCCTGAATCAAGAAATTAGTTGGAACCAATCCGCCTTTAAAATAGTTACCAACTGGCATAGCAAAGATAGTGAAAATATACTCTTCTGCTGGTTTTACCCCGATAATATCCCCAACACCAATCAAAAGTGGACGAAGATAAAGGGTTCCACCTGTTCCATATGGTGGGACGTATTCTTCATTTGCGCGCACAACTGCTTTACAAGCTTCTACAAACATTTCTGTCGGAACTTGTGGCATCAAGAGGCGGTCGCAGGTACGTTGCAGACGCTTGGCATTTTCGTCAGGACGGAAAAGTTGAACACTGCCATCCTTCGTACGATAGGCTTTCAATCCCTCAAATGCTTGCTGTCCATAGTGGAGACTTGGAGAAGACTCTGAAATATGCAAGGTTGCATCCTCTGTCAATTCTCCTTGATCCCATTGACCATTTTTGTAGTGAGCTATATAACGGTAAGGTAGTTTCATATAAGCAAAACCAAGATTTTCCCAATCAATTGCAACTGTCATGTGTTTCTCCTTTATACTATTCAAACTATGTGTTCTATTCTACACTTTTCTAGTGAAATTTCAAGTATTATTTGTAATTTTCTGAAAATTTTTTCAACATAAAGAAATCAGCCCCTTGGACTGATTCTTTTTAAGGATTTACTTTATCATCTTTAAAGACTTCTTTGAGGTAAGCATCGAAAACTTCTTCATCTGAAATGGTGTCTGAGATAAAGCTTCCATTGCTAGTACGTTCTGACAAATTGAGCTCTTGCAATCGACTCTCATAGATTGTTCCCTTGTTCGATTGGACAAGTAACGTTTGGTCGTTTTCTTCTACTTCTGTACTAAAAAGATCACCAACGAAACCATGCTCTGCAACTGCTCCAGCCAAGAAGACACGGTGCGGTTTGTTTTTCAACTCACGCAAGACTTGTAGGCCTCGTTTAGCACGGCTGGTCGCTGGAATTTCCTCAATGGAAACGCGTTTCAAGCTTCCACGTTGGGTCAAGAGGTAGAAGGATGAAGTGTTACAGATAAAGGCAGACTGAAGCGCATCATCTTCTTTCAGGTTCATAGCCTTGACACCTGCAGCCTTGGCACCGACAACGGGAACCTCTTCGATATTGAAACGAAGGGCATAACCATTTTGACTAATCAAAAGAACATCATCAAGTCTAATTGGAGCCACTGCTACAATTTGGTCTGTCTCGTCTTTGAGTTTAGCGTACTTAACAGACTTCGACTTGTAGGTTCGCCATGGAGAGAATTCTTTACGTTCTACACGCTTGATTTGACCAAGGCGAGTCGCTGCAAAATAAGTTGTCGCATCATCAAACTGATCCACGACTTCCACGTAAAGGATTTCTTCGTTAGTTTCAAAGTTTGTAATGGTCTGGCTCAGATGCTCACCAATGTCCTTCCAGCGAATGTCTGCCAATTCATGGATTGGTCGATAAATGACATTTCCAAGAGTCGTGAACATCAAGAGGTGCTGGGTTGTCTTGGCAGCTTGAACAAAGATTAAACGATCATCATCACGTTTGCCAATTTCTTCCAGAGTGGAAGCTGCAAAGGAACGAGGACTGGTACGCTTGATGTAACCTGTCTTGGTCACGCTGACGTAAGTATCTTCTTCAGCAATAAGACTAGCTGTATCAATCTCAATCACTTTTGCTGTATCTTCCAAAGTACTCAAACGTGGTGTCGCAAATTTCTTCTTAACCTCACGAAGCTCTTTCTTCATGAGATTGTACATAGTTCGTTCATCACCGATGATCGCTGCAAGCATGGCAATCTTCTCACGAAGTTCTGCTTCTTCTTCCTGCAAGACAACCACGTCTGTATTGGTCAAACGGTAAAGTTGCAATGTAACGATAGCTTCGGCTTGCTCTTCTGTAAAATCATAGCTAACCTTAAGATTTTCCTTAGCGTCAGCCTTGTTCTCAGAAGCACGGATAAGGGCAATGACTTCGTCCAAAATCGAAATCACGCGAATCAAGCCTTCAACGATATGGAGACGTTTCTCAGCCTTTTCCTTATCAAAGCGGGAACGCGCCAGAATCACTTCACGACGGTGGGCGATATAGCTAGATAAGATTGGGACAATCCCGACCTGACGAGGAGTGAAATTATCAATCGCTACCATGTTAAAGTTGTAGTTGATTTGTAGGTCAGTATACTTGAAGAGATAGTTGAGAACAAGTTCGGTATTAGCGTCTTTCTTAAGCTCAATAGCAATACGAAGACCGTCACGGTCAGACTCGTCTCGAACCTCAGCAATACCAGCCACTTTGTTATTGACACGAACATCATCGATTTTCTTGACTAGATTAGCCTTATTGATTTCATAAGGAATCTCAGTGATAACGATTTGTTCCTTACCACCTTTTAGCTTTTCAATCTCCGTCTTAGATCGAACAACCACGCGCCCTTTCCCAGTTTCATAGGCCTTCTTGATTTCGTCACGCCCTTGGATGATAGCTCCTGTAGGGAAGTCTGGCCCAGGCAAGAATTCCATGAGTTTGTCCACCTTGGCTGTTGGGTGGTCAATCATGTAAACCGTCGCATCAATAACCTCAGCTAAATTATGGGGAGGAATGTCTGTAGCATAACCAGCCGAAATCCCAGTCGAACCATTGACCAAGAGGTTTGGAAATGCTGCTGGCAAAACCGTCGGTTCTTTCTCGGTATCGTCAAAGTTCCAAGCAAAGGGAACTGTCTTCTTTTCGATATCTTGAAGAAGATAACCAGCAATCTCAGACAAGCGCGCCTCAGTATAACGCATCGCCGCAGGCGGATCACCATCCATGGAACCGTTATTACCATGCATTTCAACTAGAATCTCACGATTTTTCCAGTCCTGAGACATACGAACCATGGCATCATAGATAGAACTGTCACCGTGTGGGTGGAAATTCCCCATGATGTTCCCAACAGACTTGGCCGATTTACGGTAGCTCTTGTCAAAAGTATTGCCATCTTTATTCATCGAATAAAGAATACGGCGCTGAACCGGCTTCAATCCATCACGAATGTCTGGCAAAGCCCGGTCTTGAATAATGTACTTGGAGTAGCGACCAAATCGCTCTCCCATGATGTCCTCAAGGGACATGTTTTGAATGTTAGACATATAGGGCGTGTTCAACTCCTTTCAAAGAATATAGAGTAGGTTTTACATTAAAATTGGTACTTGAGAAAAATATTTTTAGATACTATTTAAGTCATTCACAAACACTTATTTAGATTAACCAAAAGCATCTATTCCCTATGGATCGTTCTTTCTTCTTTGAAGTACGTACAAATATAGACAAGGTAAATAAGAAATTATAGCAGTTGATATCAGCAAGATATCAAATACAAACTTTTGCTCTCGAAATAGCTCCTCCCAATGCATTGTATTAAGATAATGAAAAATTAAACCGAATAAATAACAGATACTTATAGGGAAGACTCTCCACTTGATTGATTTGTATAAATAATATAAGCGTATTGAGTGATAGAGCGTGGAAGAAATAAGCATAGGTAAACAAAAAGAAATTAGAAAGAAAGAAAATCTTAAAGCATCATCAAAAAGCTCTGTGCGATCTATTGAAATAAGCCAAATATTACACATCGTTATAATAATCGGGAAAAATAATCCATACACCCTTTTATGTAACTTATTTCTTTTAATAGCTAGAAAGATTGAGAACACCAATACTAAAATTTGTACTCCTGGGAATCCCATAAAAAATATAGCAAACACATAATTCAACATACTATTTCAACCTCTCCTCAGCATACTGAATCATCTTCTCAGCTACTTCCTTATCGTAGTCAAATCCCATCTTTTGGGCAAGGAATTGAGCTTCTTGGTGGAAAAGTTGCATCGTAGCAAATAAAGACTGAGTGATTTTGTCACTACTAGAGAAATCAAGCAGATTTGAGAATTCTTTCTCTTTCTCAGCAGACGAATAGTTAAAGAGATATTTATAGTTCTTGCCAATATCAATCGTCCCCTTATCTGCTGCAACTCGCCAAGCCAAGATCTTCAAGAGTTCTTGTTGACAAATTCCGTAGAGATGATCCGTGGCATAGATGGCTTGCTTGCGACAAATCCCTTTAACCACGTAGGCTGACACCCACCAAAATTCATTGCAGGCTTTTTCAAAATCTGTCTGACTAGCTGGACTTGTCCAGTAACGTTGAGGACTTGGGAAATAGGGAACAAACAAGCCTTTCTCATCTTTCAAAACTGTATAATCAGCTTCGCTATCCACCCACTCTTGGATGTGATCTTTGGGGCAAAGGGTCAAATCAATCCGATTGCCATCTTCAAATAGCATGAGATAGAGACGACGGTTGCCTAGGATATTATGTTGCTCAATGATACGTGTGCCAAACTGCTCTAACCAAGCAAGGTCACTCGTCAAATTATCTAAGTCGTCCACGACATAAACAACATCATAGTCTTGAAACTCGTCTTTTGGTGCTTTTGTATCAGTTCGTGAACCGGACATGGCGACAGCCTCGACTTTTAGACTTTTTGCGGTTTTTAAAATTAATCTCAGCATTTGCGCTTCACTTCTATGTTGTCTGCACATATCTTTTATAGAATTATTTTTCATTGCCGTCTTGCTCCTCTTGTTTTTGGATGCCTCGTATTCTTTTCATCTCAAGTTCGCCTACTATCAATTGGATAGTTGAACAAATCCCCAAAACGATTAAAACAAAATAAAACAAATTCATATCGTTTCTATGATATATTTGAAAGCTTCTCCATAATACAAAAGTATTTACTAATGAAAGAAGGAAAAGTAAAATAGCATTGAATAGGAGTGTTATAGCAAACTTACTCTTAAAATACCTATAATGTTTTCCAATCCGATAGAGAGTATATAGTGAAAAAACAATCATCAAAGGTATGTAGGCAAGTGCATAAAATAAGATAAACCCTATTCCTGAGTATGGTTTACTTTCCATTGGTAGATCTAATAGACAGATACCAATAGTGAGGATGTTCAATATAAACAAGGATACTGTGCGAGCACACTCTTTTCTACCTTTATTGGTCATTAAATCATATATAATTCCAAAAATGGCCAAGAGAACAAGGAAAAAAGGCATCATTAATAACGTAATCAATACTGCACCTCCAATAGTTTTAGCGATTGTTTACATACAAAAGATGATCGTCACCTTTACTTGAACTTTACAACTCCCCTGTCTGGTAAAGGTTATACCCTTCGTAATAATATGAAGCATCCACACCCTTAAAGAAACGAGCTTGAGTGAGGTCATCCGTCAGGTTATTGAGGAGGAGATACTTGAGTTCGCCAGTCGATACCGCGCTACGCTTCGTGGCTAGGAGGTAATCTTCCTTGTCCACGTGAGACCAGTCCACGACTTGCCCCAGCTCAGCCTTGAGGAGATGATCCAGCCAGAGCCTCATACTTCTTCCGTTCCCTTCTCGAAAAAAGCGGGCGATATTTAGCTCAAGGTACTTTTCGACAATCTGCTCAAAGGTCTGCTGAGGCAACCTGTCAATATTTTCCAAGGAAGCTGCTAGATACATGACAGGTGCAAAGCGAACATTCCCTTTGGCGAGATTGACTGTCCGAATTTGGCCGGCGAAGTCATAGATTTCTTCAAATAAGAAGCCATGAATAACGGCCAGAGTCGCATAGGTGCCAGCTGCTTTATCGTCCAGAAGCTGCTTTTCAAAAAGCTCTTTCGCTCGGGTTTTGCTGATTTTTTCTTCCATCTTGGCTAGTTCAAGCGAATCTGTCAGACCCAGTTTGTTGTCAAGCGTCATTGGCTGTCTCCTTTCATTCAGATTTTCTAAATCCTATACCAACAAGCTTAAAACTTATTGACCGATAAAATCCATCTGCTTCAGATATTAATTCAATCCGTGTCAAAGGATATTTTTTGTGGATCTCCTCAATCAGCTGCTGTCCCAGTCCTTTTCTGCGGTGGGATTTATCAATAATTATCTCAGCTAAAAAGGTCGTCATCACTTCATCCGTCAGATAACGGGCAAAGCCAAGGATTTTCTGGTCCTCTTCAAGCACCAAGTAATGAGACAGATTTGTTGAAAATAGAGATGTCACTTTTTCCTCTGTAAAAGAAAGCCATTTTTCACTTTGATAAAGGCTATAAATAGCTTGACAATCTTTTCTGCTTGCAGGTCTGATAATCATCTTCTATTCCTCCAAATCTGTCAGACTTAATTAACACTCCCCACTGCTTCCGTTACCTTCATAGCAAGTTTGCGTTTTTTGTAGCGACTGCGGATGGTGTTGAGGTGGTCGCGGAGATTGACCACGTGAGTTCTTTCAGGATAAGCGTAGGCGTTGATTGCAGTAAAATCCACAAGGAAGTCATAGATTTCTTGTAGTTTTACACGGACTTCCTTGTTTTGACTAGGTACCTTGCCTTTTTGCTCAGCTAAGCGCTCCTTATAGTCTTTTTCAAACTAAGCCTGCGCTTTTGTCAAGGTTTCTACATGAATTGTCAAATGTAGGGTTGCAAGAGCAGTTTGGTAGTCCGTATCTTTTAGCTCCTTGAGTAAATGGTTAATAGCTTCTGTCTCCTTTTCGCAGCTTATACTCGTTAGCCCAGCATAATTTTTGAAAAGTTTGCTGAGTTTGTCATAAGCTTCCTTGCTACTTGCCTCTTTCACATGAGAGAAGGCCTTGATCAATCCGGTCAAGGTAGAAAGCGCATCATCACGCTCACGATCAGACGCTTCCAGACTAGCCACCGTTTGACTGGCCTTGGAACGGTGCAAACCAGCTTGCAAGGTCTCAAGAAGTTTCTCCATATCCCCAAGCTTCGTTGCATAAACCTGCTCAGACTTATTGGCTTTTGTAAAAGCCCACAACTCGTCCTTACTCTCAGATAGAAGTTGGAAGAATTCGTTGTTTTCTAAATTGCGTACAGTTAAACTCGTGATTCCATATCCTTTTTTCATAAAACACCTCTTTCAATGATGTGTTTTTAAGTTTTTGCTCTAAAATAATTTAGAACATATCTAAATATTCGTATTTTACTCCAATAACTCAAAACACACATGTGTGATTTGGGTTATTTCCCTCCAGACAAGATATTCTTCAGGTGGGATTTCTTGTTTTGGGGTGAAATACTAGGATATATAAACAGTTTTTAATCTAAAGGTTCAATAAAGTAATGCTTCATCTTGGATAGACTACTATAATCAATAAACTTATTCAAATCATAATCCAGACCTTTTTTAATTGAATTTTCTATTAATTCAATTATTTTATCATCTTCATCGGATAACGATTGAGCTCTGCTCGGAATTAAATTTCTTGTATTAGCCTGACCTGAAGTCGTAAATTCAAATACAGTATAAATTTTATTACCTTTAAAAGTTCCTTCAATAACTAGAAGACTTTTCCCTTCATAGAAAAAGTCATTCACCAATTGTGCTGA
This sequence comes from uncultured Streptococcus sp., assembly GCA_963555095.1. Classification (GTDB taxonomy): domain Bacteria; phylum Bacillota; class Bacilli; order Lactobacillales; family Streptococcaceae; genus Streptococcus. The sequence continues at coordinate 13,282 of CAUVUZ010000029.1, forward strand.
TCCGCCAACACAATCAAGAGTATAGAATTTTTTGAAACCCTCTACATCTGTATTAGAAAGCTTACTCCCAACTTTAATATCCCCTATTTCGGCTTTGTTCGTCACAATCCATTTATATGAGGTTCCATCGGAAAACAGATCTTCAAAAATAGCTTTACTTTGTAGATAGTGCTCTCTGAAATTTAAACGTTCTAAGTATGCTTTCATAGTCTGATAATTAGATTTTTGATACAAGGTAACATATTTATCTCCTAAGATTTTTAGCATACCCATTTCAGAAAACTCATCTATAATCTTTATGTTATCTTCAATAAATCCAATCCATGTTAAAGCTCGGTCAATTTCACCTTCAAGTGTCTCTTTCCATAACTTATTGACATACCAAAATTTGACATCCTTCAATACTAAATCTTTATACTGAGATTTTAATTCATAACAGTTAACAGAACGACCTTCTAACTCGACAGCTTCAAAATACCAATCAAAATCTGAAACATCCGGACTCTGCACTTGTTTAATCACCTCTAAAAGTTCCTGATGTTGCTTGCTACTTTGTTCTGACAAACTAGCGATTTCACCCCTAGTATCTTCATGCAATTTTTTATGTAGCGCAACATCAGATTTTGAGAGTGTTGAAAGATCAAGTATCGTATCAGACAAACATTTTTCAAATTCATCCATCAATTCAAAAAACAGATCAGGATTAAAGTCTTGGCTACTAATCATTGTTTTGAGGTGATTTTTAAATTCTTCATAATCTTTATATTTACTATTCAAGTTATACCGAATTTTTATAAGCTCTTCAGAAACTTGATTTTCCTTCCAGAATTTGGCTATACCCTCATAACTAGGATTTTCGCCATGTCTTTCCAATATATATTTTTCAAAATCGTTTAATGCATTTTGAATTTTTTGGGTTTCAAGTTTTTCATCTATTCCCAGCCCCTCTAAAAGCTTGTCCATATCCATCCCAGTAAAATCAAAGAAAAAAGATAGCAATTTTTGTTTATCCATACATTCTTCCCCCTAAAACACCATCTCCCCACTCTCTTCCAGCGTAAACTTGACATTGTCTTCAATCCACTTACGGCGTGGTTCAACCTTGTCGCCCATGAGGACATTGACGCGGCGTTCAGCGCGTGCTAGGTCTTCAATCGTGACACGGATAAGAGTGCGGGTTTCTGGATTCATGGTTGTTTCCCAGAGTTGGTCCGCATTCATCTCACCAAGACCTTTGTAGCGTTGGAGGGTTGCGCCTTTACCGAACTGCTTGCGAAGTTCTTCTAGTTCTCCGTCCGTCCAAGCATAAGCTACTTCTTCTTTCTTGCCTTTGCCTTTGGACATCTTGTACAGAGGCGGAAGGGCAATATAGACATGTCCTGCCTCAACTAGTGGGCGCATGTAGCGGTAGAAAAATGTCAAAAGCAAGGTCTGGATATGGGCACCATCTGTATCCGCATCGGTCATGATGATGATCTTGTCATAGTTGGCATCCTCAATGGAGAAGTCTGCACCCACACCCGCACCGATGGTATAAATCATGGTATTGATTTCTTCATTTTTGAGAATATCCGCCATCTTGGCCTTGGCTGTATTGATAACCTTACCTCGAAGAGGCAAGATAGCCTGGAACTTACGGTCACGGCCTTGTTTGGCAGAACCACCAGCAGAGTCCCCCTCAACCAGATAGAGTTCATTCTTAGCAGGATTCTTAGACTGGGCTGGAGTCAATTTCCCAGACAACAAGCCCTTATCTTTTTTATTTTTCTTACCATTTCGGCTCTCATCACGCGCTTTGCGAGCCGCCTCACGAGCATCACGCGCCTTGATAGCCTTGCGAATGAGATTGGAAGCCAGCTCCCCATTTTCCATAAGAAAGAAGATCAACTTATCAGCCACAATCCCATCCACAACTGGACGAGCTAGTGGACTACCCAGTTTATCCTTTGTCTGTCCTTCAAACTGCAAGTGTTCTTCAGGAACCAGAATAGAAAGAACGGCTGCTAGTCCCTCGCGGTAGTCTGACCCTTCAAGGTTTTTATCTTTTTCCTTGAGAAGTCCCGTCTTACGCGCATAGTCATTCATAACCTTGGTAATGGCAGACTTGAGTCCTGTCTCATGCGTTCCACCGTCCTTAGTACGAACGTTATTGACAAAGGATAGAATGTTATCTGAGAATCCATCATTGTACTGGAGGGCAACTTCCACTTGGAAACCATTGTCTTCGCCTTCAAAGTATAGGACTGGCGTCAAGGTTTCCTTGTCTTCATTGAGGTAAGAAACAAAGTCCTGTACCCCGTTCTCATAATGGAATTCGATTGCTTCATCTGTTCGTTTATCTGTCAAAGACAAGGTAACATTTTTTAAGAGAAAGGCTGACTCATTGAGTCGTTCTGAAATGGTATTGTATTTGAAGTCAGTCGTAGAGAAAATCGTCGCGTCAGGCATGAAAGTGACTTTAGTACCTGTCTTAGACTTGGGTGCTGTACCAATTTTCTTCAAGGTTGTAACGGGTTTCCCGCCATTTTCAAAACGTTGCTTGTAGACTGTACCGTCACGGGTAATTTCAACTTCCAACCAACTTGAGAGGGCATTAACAACAGAAGACCCCACCCCGTGGAGACCTCCAGATGTCTTATAACCCCCTTGACCGAATTTCCCTCCAGCGTGGAGAATGGTAAAGATAACCTCTACGGTTGGAATTCCCATGGCATGCATACCAGTCGGCATCCCACGACCATGGTCCTCTACTGTTAGACTTCCGTCTTTATTGATAGTCACATCAATGCGATCACCAAATCCAGACAAGGCCTCATCGACTGCATTGTCCACAATTTCCCAGACTAGGTGATGGAGACCAGCACCGTCAGTCGATCCAATATACATCCCCGGACGTTTACGGACCGCATCCAACCCTTCTAGCACCTGAATGGCGTCATCATTATAGTTATTAATATTGATTTCCTTTTTTGACACAAGGAACCTCCTATTTGTTCATCTTTTCTATTTTACAGGTTTTCTAGCGATTTTGCAAAGCTTTTCCCTTTCAGCTGTCACAATTTCACAGGATATTCTCTGACTTTCTATACCATTTCATGGTATAATAGGTCTATGATGACATTTGTATTATTAATTCTAGCTTATTTACTAGGTTCGATTCCGTCTGGTCTATGGATTGGACAAGTTTTCTTTCAAACAAATCTGCGCGAACACGGTTCTGGAAATACTGGAACGACCAATACTTTCCGAATTTTAGGTAAGAAAGCGGGTATGGCAACCTTTGTGATTGACTTCTTTAAAGGAACCTTGGCCACTCTCCTTCCATTCCTTTTCCACCTTCAAGGTGTATCACCTCTTGTATTTGGACTTTTGGCTGTGATTGGACATACTTTCCCTATCTTTGCAGGATTTAAGGGGGGCAAGGCTGTCGCAACCAGTGCTGGAGTGATTTTCGGATTTGCACCTGTTTTCTGTCTCTATCTAGCAATCGTATTCTTTGGAACCCTCTACTTGGGTAGTATGATCTCGCTATCTAGCGTTGTTGCTTCTATTGCTGCTGTAATTGGAGTTCTGATTTTCCCACTATTTGGGTTTATCTTAAGTAGCTATGACCTTCTTTTTATCGTAATTATCTTAGCTCTTGCTAGCTTAATTATCATTCGTCACAAGGATAATATCACACGTATCAAAAATAAAACTGAAAACCTTGTTCCTTGGGGATTAAACCTAACTCATCAAAATCCTAAAAAATAAAACGCCAGTTTAAAACTGGCGTTTAAAGATATTCAATTACACTAATATCCTAGTGTGGAATTTTAATAGATAAATTTTCTAAGCAATAATTTTCATGGTGGAAATAAAAATGAAAAATATAATTAGTGATCGTATATCAAATAAGCAAATTATAAAAGATTTTATTAGCAATTTCATTGGCTCTTTGAGCGGGAAATCTTTTAATTTTGCTTTAGGTTTGATGCTACTGGATCAAACAAAATCTGCAATGAGTTTTGGGATTAATATGATTATTTATCCTTTAGTCAGTTTGATTTTCTTAGTTCCCATTGGTAATCTAGTAGATAGATACCCACACAAGAAAATCTTAATATATAATTTCATCTTTAGGATTTTTATCTTTCTTTTGTTTTATGCTTTTTATTTTCTTATGGATTCTTCTAGTATCTTATATCTAGTAATTCCATTTGTAATACTCCACTCTATTACAGTCAATATAAGTGATACTTGTTATTCAGCCTCAATTCATGAATTAGTAAATGATAAAAAAATTCAAAGATTAAGTTCTGTTACACAGACTGCCATTGCAATTGCAACCATGCTTTCTCCAGCTATTGGAGTCATTTTTTATGGTTGGTTAGGTTTTGCAGGTTTTATTCTAATTGAAATCTTTGCAAACCTCCTCTCTTTAGGAGTTCTACTTAGTATGAAATTTTACTATGAATATAACGAGAAAGAGAACAAGGCTACGAATTGTGAAAATCCTCTGCATGGAGTCAAAGGAATCATTCAATTTCTTAAAGAAAATCAAATTGTAAAATACATTATTCTTGTAAGTGTTATCCTCAATTTTTTCTACACATCTATCAGTATTGGGGTGCCATTTGTAGTAAAAGAACAACTTCTGTTAGGTAACTCGACAGTAGGAATGCTTGAAACTATGGCAGCAGTAGGAATGCTTTTAGCCAGTATTTCAATGTCACTATTGCCAGATAAGAAAGAAAACAACATCTTACTCTCGAGTAAGATAACCATGCCACTTGTTCTCTTAACTATGGCTATTATTGGTTTAGGCATCACATTTGCATCAACTAACTCTCAAATTATTATTTCTTTTCTTGGTAGTATATTTATGGGAATTATTGCGTTTACTCTTGTTGTTTTAAATATTATTGTGATGACTTACCTTCAAAGTACCATCGAAACAAAATTTTTAGGCAGAGTAATGAGTCCTTTATTTACACTAAATACATCTATCATGCCGATAGGTACCATAGTATTCACTTATCTTTTTCAAAAAGAAGTGAATGGAGGGGTGATATTCATATTCGGGGGAGGAACCCTACTAATATATATAATTATAATGTTACCTAAAATTTTTAGAATACTAAAAATTGAAAACTAAGTTTAATTAGAACTTAAAATTTAAGATCTGCTTATTCGCTATAATTTACTATCATATATTTCAAAACTGAAATTTTAAAAATAGAAAACGCCAGTTTGAAACTGACGTTTTTTTGTATGCTTATTTTGACTTGATGTAG
>CAUVUZ010000030.1:0-17874 GCA_963555095.1 uncultured Streptococcus sp.
TGATGGAGTTAACAGATGACTTTGTCAGCAAGGATCATCTAACAGCCTTGATGATCACCCACCATATGGAAGATGCGCTGAAGTATGGCAATCGTCTGATAGTCATGAAGGAAGGCCGTATCATCCAAGACCTCAATAAAGAAGAAAAAGCTAAGATGAAAATCTCAGACTACTATCAATTATTTGAATAGATGAGTTAAATAATCATCAAAAAATAGTGAAGATTAACTTAGAAACATGCAGATGTTTCTAGGTTTTTTAGTTTCATAATTAGATGAATTGGTGCACTTGTCCAAGTTGCTTCATTTTATAGTATAATAAGTATTAGCATGGAGTATAAATATAAGATTATTCCTAGACTCTTTAAGATTAAAGAGTTGAGAAAGTGATAGAATGTCATCTTTTAAAGTGGTAAACCAAAAATTTTTCAGAACCATTCAAGATAGAATTTAAAATCAGCTATTCTAGACATAGAATTCTTCAATTCTCAGAGTTTTTGACAGTTCGAGCTATCGAATGGTTTAAAAATTAAAAAAGTAGCAGTTCAAACACTTCGAAGACTTCTAAAACTTTTATATTATGATAATTCTAAACCTAGATTTAAAAGGATATTCATGCAAATTAACGAATCGATAGGTTTGATTGCCCAAATCTAAGAATATTGAAGCAGTCAAAGAATAATGAATACAATCTATAAGTGACCTTCAGCTTATCCAAGATTTAAGTAAGGAAAAAGGTAGATGAAAAAAATTTTAAAAATCGTACTCATAACTTTATTAGTTTTTCTAACTTTGTTTGGTCTATATCGTGTCTATCAAAAGAATTATTATAAGGGAGTGTATGAATCTTTAAGCAATGTTTTTTTAGAAATGAACTATGCAGAGATAAATAGTGGTGTTTTACCTGGACTTGCTGATTTTAGTAAAGCCGTTGACGGAAGTCAATCGTTTAGAGATCCAGACTGGATAATTCCTATAGGACTTGATGCAGGCTTGTCTGAAAATGAAAGTTTAAAAGTGATTGTAGGTTTTGAAGAAACTTTTATTATTGAATACCAGTAACTATTATCTGATGGGAGATATCTATTTATTAGATACAATTATAAGAATAAAAATCTTAACCAAACTATCGAAATTTCGGATTCCAAAAGTTCACTAGCATACTACTTAGCTGGGTATAATATAAGAAATAAGGATAGTGGGGAGATAAATTTGGAGTCGTATTTTAAGAGAGCGGGCACTGTGGACAAACCCAATTTTTACTTAACTAATCCCAACGAAGTACTAGAGTATTTAAAGCCTTATGGGATTGATGAAGCTTGGATTAAAGAAAAATCCCACTTCATGCTCTATGATGTCGTTCTAGAACGCTGGTTTAAAAATGGTAGTCAACGTTACTCGGTTGATAATCTTGGGGATGTAGAGATTGTGCCACTAAGTTTTTCTGAATAGGATGGAGCCGACTCAAACTTATTTTTCCTATACTTTTAAGAAAATATCAAAATCAAGGATATCTAGGATAATAATAAGTCATTCAAAGTGAAAAAAATTCAATAAAACATATTGTTTATGGAGGTAAAAAATGACTTACACACAAGAAGATTTTCAAGAATGGATTTTTCAAATTGGATTTAAGATGGACTATTTTACTAGGGAGTTTGCTGAGGAACAAGGCCTTCATTTAGACTATAGCATGCAGTCTTTGGATGATTTGGAGGCTTGGATCTTGGCGCATTATGAAGATCATCATGCTTTGATAGCGGACCGTAAGATGTTGGACTACCTGACAGTTTATATTGGCGAAACCTTTCGCAAGCATCTGGGTGGTAAGTGGTTTATTGACCTTAAAAATAAAAAGAACGCCTATTATTCTATGCCTGTATTGACCGATCCATCCTATAGAGGAGTGGTGTACAAAGCACCATTGACTTATGCAACGGCTTGCATCAGTAGAAAAGATGGTCAGTATATTAGCAGAATATTGAAAAATAATCTTTAAGAACAAGCAAAATAATAGCAACTTATGAGCAAGCTTATAAGAAAATGAAAGGAGAAGTTGGGGGAGTTAAGGAGAAGATTCCCGATAACAGGATAACAGTGAGTTTTTATGAAATATAAGTAGGGAAAGCGTATGAAATGGTTTACTTTTTTTCAGAAATAAGCTATACTAGTTAACGTGAAACTATGATAAAATGGAGGTATTGTGTATGGTTGACAAGCAAGTCATTGAAGAAATCAAAAACAATACCAACATTGTGGAAGTCATAGGTGACGTGATTTCTTTACAAAAGGCTGGACGGAACTATTTAGGGCTCTGTCCTTTTCATGGTGAAAAGACCCCCTCTTTCAACGTTGTGGAAGACAAGCAGTTTTATCACTGTTTTGGATGTGGTCGTTCAGGGGATGTCTTTAAGTTCATTGAAGAATACCAAGGTGTGTCCTTTATAGAAGCCGTTCAGCTCTTAGGAGAGCGGGTTGGTATTCAACTAGCCATGCCTGTCCAGTCTCGTCCTCAACAAGCTTCCCCTTATCAAGCTCTATATGATATGCATGAAGAAGCCGCACGCTTTTACCATGCAATTCTCATGACGACCAAGATGGGAGAAGAAGCAAGGGCTTATCTCTACAAACGTGGATTGACGGATGATGTTCTGAAGCACTTCCAGATTGGACTAGCTCCAGCCGAGAGAAACTATCTCTATCAACGTTTGGCTGATAAGTTTGAGGAAAAGGATTTATTGGATTCGGGCTTGTTTTATTTGTCAGATGGCAATCAGTTTTATGATACTTTTTTTGGACGTATCATCTTTCCTTTGACCAATGACAAGGGGCAGGTTATTGCTTTTTCTGGTCGTATCTGGCAAGAAACGGATAGTCAGACTGCCAAATATAAAAATAGTCGCTCGACTGCAATCTTTAACAAGAGTTACGAATTGTATCATTTGGACAAGGCAAAAAAGGGAACAGGTAAGATCACAGAACTCTATCTGATGGAAGGCTTCATGGATGTTATCGCGGCCTACCGTGCTGGTATAGAAAATGCTGTGGCTTCCATGGGAACAGCCTTGAGCAAGGAACATGTTGATCACCTTAAACGCTTCACCAAAAAGATAGTTCTCAGCTATGATGGTGACAAGGCAGGACAGGCAGCGACAGCCAAAGCTCTGGAAGAATTAAAAGATTTCTCAGTGGAGGTTGTTCGAGTACCTGATGCCATGGACCCAGATGAGTATTTGCAAAAGAATTCTGCTGAAGACCTGGCCTACCTTCTAACCAAGACACGTATCAGTCCCATAGAGTTCTATATTCACCAGCTCAAGCCGGAAAATAGTGATAACTTGCAAGCGCAAATCGAGTTCCTTGAAAAGATTGCGCCCTTAATCGCCAAAGAAAAGTCGATCACTGCCCAGAATTCATACATCCACATTCTGGCGGATAACCTACCTTCCTTTGATTACCAGCAGGTAGAACAGATTGTAAATGAAAGTCGGATTGTTCAAAGGCAGGAGAGGGTCAAGGAGCAACCTACACCAGTAGCGATTAGTTTGCCTGTGACACGGCAACTGACAGCAGTTATGAGAGCAGAGGCTCATCTCCTTTATAGGATGGCTGAGAATCCAGTTGTTTTAAATGACTACCGATTAAGAGAAGATTTTTTCTTTGATACCCCAGAATTTCAGATTCTTTACGAATTATTAAGTGAGCAGGGAGAAATCAGCTCAGAAGAGCTTTCTCATCAGACACCTGAAGTTGAAAATGCTTGGTACCACGTACTTAGCCTGGATTTGCCAGCTGAGATGTTGCCTCAGGAGCTAGTAGAAGTCGAAGCGACTCGAAACCGTGCCCTCCTCAGCAAGGACAACATACGAATTAAAAAGAAAGTGCAGGAAGCTAGTCATGTAGGAGATACAGACACAGCCTTGGAAGAATTGCAACGATTGATTTCCCAAAAGAGAAGAATGGAGTAATAATGGCAACAAAACAAAAAGAAGTAACCACATTTGATGTGCAGGTAGCAGACTTTATCCGTAACCACAAAAAAACAGGAACAGCAACAGACGACGAAATCAATTCAAGTCTGGTTATTCCTTTTACTTTAGATGCAGACGGCATTGAAGACCTTTTGCAACGGATTCAGGATGCAGGAATTTCTATCACAGATAACGAAGGAAATCCAAGTGCACGTGTCCTTAGTACAGAAGAAGAGCCAGAACTCAGTGATGAGGACTTGATTGGCTCAACTTCAGCCAAGGTTAATGACCCTGTCCGTATGTATTTGAAGGAAATCGGGGTTGTTCCTCTCTTGACCAACGAAGAGGAAAAAGAATTGGCCCTAGCAGTTGAGGCTGGTGATATCGAAGCCAAACAACGTCTTGCAGAGGCCAACCTTCGTTTGGTGGTTTCTATCGCTAAGCGCTACGTAGGGCGTGGCATGCAGTTTCTTGACTTGATTCAAGAAGGAAACATGGGCTTGATGAAGGCAGTGGACAAGTTTGACTATTCAAAAGGATTCAAGTTTTCTACGTATGCAACCTGGTGGATTCGTCAGGCGATCACTCGTGCCATCGCTGATCAGGCTCGTACCATTCGTATCCCGGTTCACATGGTAGAAACCATTAACAAACTCGTCCGTGAACAGCGTAACCTCCTTCAAGAATTGGGTCAAGATCCAACTCCTGAACAAATCGCTGAGCGTATGGATATGACACCTGACAAGGTCCGTGAAATCTTGAAAATCGCCCAAGAGCCAGTATCACTTGAAACACCGATTGGTGAAGAGGACGATAGCCATCTTGGGGACTTTATCGAAGACGAAGTGATTGAAAATCCAGTAGACTATACAACTCGTATCGTTTTGCGTGAGCAGTTGGATGAAGTCTTGGATACTCTTACAGACCGTGAAGAAAACGTCTTGCGCTTGCGTTTCGGACTAGATGATGGGAAAATGCGTACTCTTGAAGATGTTGGGAAAGTCTTTAACGTGACTCGTGAGCGTATCCGTCAGATTGAGGCCAAGGCTTTGAGAAAATTGCGTCAACCAAGTCGCAGTAAACCCCTTCGTGATTTTATTGAAGATTAGAGTGAGGATGAACATGGCTTATACAGAAGAGCAAATTGAAACGATCAAAACCCGCATTTTAAATGCCTTGGAAGAGGTCATCGACCCTGAGTTGGGAATTGATATTGTCAACTTAGGTTTGATTTATGAAATTCGTTTTGATGGTGAAACTGGTCACACTGAAATTGATATGACCTTGACAACTATGGGCTGCCCACTGGCTGACCTTTTGACAGACCAGATACATGATGCGATGACAGATGTGCCTGAAGTAACCAATACCGAAGTTAAATTGGTCTGGTATCCAGCTTGGACGGTTGAAAAAATGAGCCGATACGCACGTATCGCCCTAGGAATTAAATAAACAGTAGAAAAATATGAGAGACGATTGGAAAATAGGGTAAATTCCTCTTTTTCCTCTGGTCTCTTCTTTCTTTTGCTGATTTTCTGGAAATAAAATGGTATAATGAATGGTATGGAAAATGAAAAATTGCGTATTAATATGCTAAGTTCAAGTGAAAAAGTGGCTGGTCAGGGAGTATCAGGAGCCTACCGTGAGTTGGTACGTCTCCTACATCGTGATGCCCAAGATCAGTTAATTGTTACGGAGAATCTTCCTGTTGAGGCAGATGTAACTCACTTTCATACCATTGATTTCCCTTATTATTTATCTACATTCCAAAAGAAGCGATCTGGGAGAAAGATTGGCTATGTGCATTTTTTGCCTGATACGCTTGAGGGGAGTTTGAAAATTCCATTTTTCTTAAAGGGAATTATCAAACGCTATGTTTTTTCATTTTACAACCGAATGGAACACTTGGTGGTGGTCAATCCCATGTTTATCGAGGATTTGGTGGCAGCTGGTATTCCACGTGAAAAAGTAACCTATATTCCAAACTTTGTAAATAAGGAAAAATGGCATCCACTGCCAGCTGACCAAGTAGCAAAACTTCGTCAGGAAATGGATTTAGCTGAAGATCAGTTCATCGTAGTCGGTGCAGGTCAGGTTCAGAAACGTAAAGGAATTGATGACTTTATCCGCCTTGCGGAGGAATTGCCAGAAATTACCTTTATCTGGGCAGGTGGTTTTTCATTTGGTGGGATGACAGATGGTTATGAACGCTATAAAAAAATCATGGACAATCCACCTAAAAATCTAATTTTTCCAGGTATTGTTCCTCCAGAGCGAATGCGAGAGCTCTATGCTTTAGCGGATCTCTTCTTGCTACCAAGTTACAATGAATTATTCCCTATGACCATCTTAGAGGCAGCAAGTTGTGAAGCGCCGATTATGCTAAGGGATTTAGATCTATACAAGGTCATTCTCGAAGGAAATTATCGTGCTACAAGTGATGTTTCAGAGATGAGAGAAGCCATTCTCGAATACAAAGATCATCCTGAAAAGTTGAAAGACTTGAAAGAAAAAGCTCGCGAGATCTCCAAAGAGTACTCTGAGGAGCATTTGTTGGAAATCTGGTTAAAATTTTATCGAGAACAGGCTGCTTTGGGCAAAAAGTGAGGTAATTTATGCGAATTGGTTTATTTACTGACACCTATTTCCCTCAGGTTTCTGGGGTTGCGACTAGTATTCGAACCTTAAAGACAGAGCTTGAAAAGCAGGGACATGCAGTTTTTATTTTTACAACCACCGATAAAGACGTGAACCGATACGAGGATTGGCAAATTATCCGAATTCCGAGTGTTCCCTTCTTTGCATTTAAGGATCGACGTTTTGCTTATCGTGGCTTTACAAAAGCGCTTGAAATTGCTAAACAGTATCAGCTAGATATCATTCATACGCAAACAGAGTTTTCACTAGGTTTGTTAGGGATTTGGATTGCAAGAGAATTGAAAATTCCTGTTATCCATACCTATCATACCCAGTACGAAGATTACGTGCATTATATTGCTAAGGGTATGCTAATTCGGCCAAGTATGGTAAAATATCTGGTACGGGGCTTCCTTCACGATGTTGATGGAGTGATTTGTCCTAGTGAGATTGTGCGAGACCTTCTATCTAAGTACAAAGTCAAGGTTGAAAAGCGTGTTATCCCGACTGGTATTGAGTTAGCTAAATTTGAACGCCCTGAGATCAAAGAGGAAAACTTACAAGAACTTCGTTTGAAGTTAGGCATTCAGGAAGGCGAGAAAATATTACTGAGTCTTTCTCGTATCTCCTATGAGAAGAATATCCAAGCAGTCATAGCCGCCTTTGCACAGGTTTTGAAAGAAGAAGACAAGGTGAAGCTGGTTGTTGCTGGTGACGGTCCTTATCTGGACAGTCTGAAAGAGCAAGCAGTGAAATTAAACCTGCAAAAACATGTGATTTTTACTGGTATGATCGCCCCAAGTGAGACAGCCTTATACTATAAGGCTGCAGATTTCTTCATCTCTGCCTCTACTAGTGAAACCCAAGGATTAACTTATCTAGAGAGTTTAGCCAGTGGAACGCCTGTCATTGCTCATGGCAATCCTTATCTGGATAATCTGATCAGTGACAAAATGTTTGGAACTCTCTACTATGGAGAGCATGATCTTGCTGGTGCAATCTTGGAGGCCTTGATCGCCACTCCAGATATGGATGAACAGAAGTTGGCTGACAAGTTGTATGAGATTTCGGCTGAGAATTTTGGGAAACGAGTTCATGAGTTTTATCTCGATGCGATGATTTCAAATAAATTTGAGCAGGAACTACGTGGCGACGAACCCATGACACAGCGATTCTTAAAAACTATTTTGTACCTACCTCAGCAGGCTGTTTCAGCTCCAGTTAAAGAGTCCAAACGAATATTAAAGGCTTCTAAAAAGCAATTGTCTAGCATCCGGGATTACTGGAGAGATTAGTAAAAATATAGGAGAATAAAATATGGCAAAAAAATTTATGAGAAGTGGTAGAGATCAAAAAATTGGAGGCGTTTGCGCAGGTGTAGCCCACTATTTTGATATTGACCCTACCATTGTCCGTGTGATTTGGGGCGTTCTTGCCTTTTGTTATGGGGCAGGGGTACTTGCTTACTTGATTTTATGGGTAATTGCACCTGTTTCTAGCGAATATTAAAAGAGAATCAGAATAGAACAAAGAGAAATAAAAAGGAGTCCAGATGGCTTTTGGAGATAATGGAAAACGTAAAAAAACAATGTTTGAAAAAGTAACGCTTTTTGTCGTGCTAATTATGTTGTTTGTAACCCTTGCTGGTATCTTTGCGACAGCGCTTGGAGCTTTTAGCAGATTCTAAGCAAGTTGCTAAGATAGGAACAATAACTAATGACTGGATTTTCCAGTCCTTTTTAAAGTGAGAAGAAAATATGAGTATGTTTTTAGATACAGCTAAGATCAAAGTCAAGGCTGGTAATGGTGGCGATGGCATGGTCGCCTTTCGCCGTGAAAAGTATGTCCCGAATGGCGGTCCTTGGGGTGGTGATGGTGGACGTGGAGGTAACGTCGTTTTCGTTGTGGACGAAGGCTTGCGTACCTTGATGGATTTCCGCTATAACCGTCATTTCAAGGCCGAATCTGGTGAAAAAGGGATGACCAAAGGAATGCATGGACGTGGTGCAGAAGATCTTCGTGTTCGCGTACCACAAGGAACGACTGTACGTGATGCAGAAACAGGTAAAGTCATTACAGACTTGATTGAACATGGTCAAGAATTTATCGTGGCTCATGGTGGTCGAGGTGGTCGAGGAAACATCCGTTTTGCGACACCAAAAAATCCTGCACCTGAGATTTCTGAGAATGGGGAGCCAGGTCAAGAACGTGAGTTGCAACTAGAATTAAAAATCTTGGCGGATGTCGGCTTGGTCGGTTTCCCATCTGTTGGAAAGTCAACTTTGCTTAGTGTCATCACTTCAGCCAAACCTAAAATCGGTGCTTATCATTTTACAACGATTGTGCCAAATCTAGGTATGGTTCGTACGCAGTCAGGTGAATCTTTTGCAGTAGCGGATCTTCCCGGTTTGATTGAGGGAGCTAGCCAGGGTGTCGGCTTGGGGACTCAGTTCCTTCGTCATATTGAACGCACTCGAGTCATTCTTCATATCGTCGATATGTCGGCGAGCGAAGGTCGTGATCCTTACGAAGATTACCTTGCTATCAATAAAGAGTTGGAATCATACAACCTTCGTCTCATGGAGCGTCCTCAGATCATCGTAGCCAACAAGATGGACATGCCTGAGAGTCAGGAAAATCTTAAAACTTTCAAGGAAAAATTAGCTGCAAACTACGACGAGTTCGAGGAACTTCCAGCTATCTTCCCTATTTCTGGATTGACTAAGCAAGGTTTGGCTACTCTTTTGGATGCGACAGCTGAATTGTTGGATAAGACTCCAGAGTTCTTGCTCTATGACGAATCTGATATGGAAGAAGAAGCTTACTATGGCTTTGATGAGGAAGAAAAAGCCTTTGAAATTAGTCGTGACGATGATGCTACATGGGTACTTTCTGGTGAAAAACTCATGAAACTCTTTAACATGACCAACTTTGACCGTGATGAGTCTGTCATGAAGTTTGCTCGTCAGTTACGTGGTATGGGGGTTGACGAAGCCCTTCGTGCGCGTGGAGCCAAAGATGGTGATTTAGTCCGAATTGGTAAATTTGAGTTTGAATTTGTAGACTAGGAGATTGATATGGGAGATAAACCGATATCATTCCGAGATGCAGATGGAAATTTTGTTTCTGCAGCAGATGTATGGAATGAAAAGAAACTAGAAGAATTGTTTAATCGTCTCAACCCTAAACGTGCTCTTCGATTGGCACGAGGAAAAAAAGGCAATGAGAAGGCTGATAAAGAAGAAAAATAGCCTATCAACATTGATAAAAGAGAACCCCGTGATCGTATTTATCACGGGGAATTTTTTAGTCATTGAAGAAAAATGGTGGCGCAAATTTTTTAAGAATTTCAAAGCAAGTCTGTGCTTCTTCAGCGTTTTCACAGATAAGAAGGCAGACATCATCACCACATACGGTGGCAATGATTTGTTTAAAATTGAGAGCATCGAGAACAGCTCCAAACGATTGGGCAAGGCCTGGCAAGGTTTTGAGGACAACCTGATGCTGGACAGGGCGTAGCATGACCAAGCCATCTTCCATATAGTTTTCCAAGCGTTTTTCCCACTTGGAGATGGAGCCAGTATTTAAAACATAATAAGAATGATCTGCTTCGCGAACCTTTGATAGATTCATGGTTTTGATATCGCGTGAGAGAGTGGCCTGTGTGACTTGGATGTCGTTTTCAGCTAGTAAAGCTTGCAACTCTGCCTGTGTATGAATCTTATTTTTAGCTACAAGTGCACGGATGAGTTGGTGTCTATGTTCAGATTTATTCATATGAGGCTGGCTCCTTTTATGAGGGGATGGTGATAGAAGACTGTGTTAAATCAATAGTTAAGTGGTAGTCTGTATTATCTCGAATTGTAATTTCAAAGTCGGTTGTATAGAGAACAAGGCGAAGTGTGTCACCTTTTTTCAGCTTGTAAATCGTAGGTTGTAGGGCAAGTTGGATTTCCATCCATTTTTCAGCTTCTATGCTCTCAACAGTTAGTAAGTCATTTCTATTTTGTAAATTAAGGTAGCCTTTGGTGATGACACGTTGAACGCTTGGAGTAAATGGCAGTTCGCAGAGATTTTCTAACATGTGGTAGCGACCGTTGTCAATGGTTCTAGCACTTAAAACAGCTGGATAAGGCTGCAGATATTTCTTTTGTCCAAGTTCTAGCAGTTGAGCAGACAATAAGCCCTTGTTTGTACTTGATTTGACACGAAGTTTTAGCTCCACTCGCCCATTTAAGTGAATGTCTTGGCTTACTGGAAGGTCAATGGTGATCTGATTAGCTTTTCCTTGGTAAAGTTCGGTGTTGAAAGTCTGGTAAGTCTTACCATAACGATCAAAATCTTTTTGATCATACTGGTTTTGAATCACTTTTTCCTCAGTTCCAAGTGAGAAAGTATGCAATTTATCTTCTTTGCCAAAGTCATCAAGGCACTGCCATGTTTGAGGTACAGTATTGTCTTGCCAGATAACAGTAGGAAGTTGATAGCTTGAGTCAAGTCCTAACAATTTCTTGCTTAAGAGGGCATTCATGGATTCGCGGAAGTCAATTGACTGCCAGTTATTCATATAAACATGAGCCCCATGATGGAAAAAGAGGTGCTTATTGATATGAGCTGGAAGAGCATGAAACATCTGGTAAACATGAAGAGGTTTGACATTCCAATCCTGAGAACCATGCGTAAAGACGACCTCAGCTTGAACCTTGTGAGCATTGAGTAGATAGTTGCGGTCATGCCAAAATTGATTGTAGTCACCAGTCTTGCGATCAAGAAGCTCTTTTACCTTTTCTAAGTCCGCTTGATGAGCTTCATTAGCACGAATATAGTCACCAGCTAGGAGATTGCGGGAGTAGGTCAATTCAGCAAGTGAGTCAAAATCCTCACCTGGATAACCACCAGGGCTGGTCACAAGACCATTTTCGCGGTAGTAGTTGTACCAAGAGGAGATACCTGCTTCAGCGATGATGACTTCTAAGCCATCAACACCAGTGGTGGCAAGACCATTGGACATGGTACCTAGGTAGGAAATTCCTGTTGTTGCGACTTTGCCGTTTGACCAGTCAGACTTGACTTGGCGCTTGCGTGTGTGATCCGTGAAAGCACGACAACGGCCATTAAGCCAGTCAATCACACTTTTATATGCTTCAATCTGCTGGTAGTCCCCATTGGTCATGAGCCCTTGGGAATCCTTGGTACCAACACCCGATACATAGAGATTGGCAAATCCTCTTGGGAGGAAGTAGTCGTTGAGAGTGTAAGAGCTATTGATATGAGATAGTTTTTCTTCAGTTTCAGAGACGACTTCGGCTTGGTCATGTGGTTCGATTAAATTCAGCTTAGGCTCCTCAAGCTCAATGGTGTGGGGTGGCTTGACTTCAAGCTCTCCCTCCATTTTGTAGAGAGCCTTGTCACTGGCTTTATCGTTGGTGCCTTGATGATAAGGACTGGCAGTCATAACTGAAGGAATCTGTCCATCATAACGCGGACGAATAATGCTGACCTTAACTAAGTCAGGGAGTCCATCTTTATCAGTATCCACACGGCTCTCGACATACACGACTTCACGAATGACATCATGAGTAGAGAAGGTTGCTAAGCTCTTACCGTTAAAGTAGTGGTAGTGATTATCTTCTGCAATAAGACCATCACTAACAAGTTGGTCGATGAGCGTATTTCCCTTTTTGGTACGAGTGTTGAGGAGTTGGTAGAGATTTTCAATCAAATCTCCATAAATAATAGGAAATCCAGTTTCCTTACGAAATTGTTCAGCATCCTCAAAGTCAACCAGATAACTAAATCCCAGAAGTTGAAAAGCCACAGTATAAAAAATCTCAGGAGTCAGGTCACAATCTGACTGAAAGAAGGTAAGGAGATCAGTCTCCTTGTCAGCTGCTAAGACAGACAAAGGATAGTCGGTATTTTTATAAGTGAAAAAACTCCAGCGGACAAATTGTTCAAGTTGTTTTTTTGATGCTTGTTCTGGTACCAGCTTCAAACCAAGCTGAGATAACTCGCGTAAAACTTGCGAATGAGAAACGGGCAAGTAGCTAAATTGATTAAAACGCATGGCGCTCTCCTTTGAAAATATTCTAAATTTAGTATATCAAAAATAAGGTAAAAAAGATATTGTTGACCTGTGATGAAGTCACTTTAAAAGGAATGGTCTTCTACCTTTTCATTCTAGTTTTTAAAATGGTATAATAGTACGATATCTAAAGCAAGGAGGAGATGAAATGATTGCACAGCTCGACACCAAGACTGTTTATAGTTTTATGGAAAGTGTGGTTTCGATTGAAAAATACGTTCAAACGGCTAAAGAGTATGGCTATTCTCACCTTGCTATTATGGATGTGGATAATCTCTATGGAGCCTATCATTTTTTAGAAGTGACTCGTAAGTATGGCATTCAACCTTTAATTGGTCTTGAAATGATCTTGATCAAAGACGAGAAGAGTATTCCTCTCCGCTTTCTAGCCCTATCCACTAAAGGTTATCAAGAGTTGATGAAGTTATCCACTTTAAAAATGACTGGACAGAAAAATTGGTCTGACTTCACCAGCCACCTCGAAGATGTTGCCATTATTGTTCCTTATTTTGCTGGAATCGAACAGTTAGATTTAGGCTATGACTATTATATCGGTGTTAGTCCAGATACTCCTCAAGAAGTCTTTACTAGGCCCATTCTTCCACTCTATCAAGTCAATTCTTTTGAAAAAGAAGATATTCAAGTTTTGCAAATCTTATCGGCAATCAAGGATAATGTCAGCCTAAGAGAAGTGGATGTGCATTCACAACAAGGAATCTTTCTACCTGCCTCAGACTTGGAAGCACGGTTTAAAAATCACTTCCCTCAGGCACTTGCTAATCTCCAAGATTTGATAGAGAATGTTAGTTACCAACTCGACCCAAGTTTAAAACTCCCTCGCTTTAATCCTGAAAAACCAGCGGTAGAAGAACTTAGAGAGAGAGCTGAGAAAGGCTTGAGTGACAAGGGGCTAACCTCAGCTATCTATCGTGAGCGACTGAATGAAGAGTTGGCTGTGATTCATGATATGGGATTTGACGATTATTTCCTTGTAGTTTGGGATTTGCTCCGTTTTGGACGTTCCCAAGGCTACTATATGGGTATGGGGCGTGGTTCTGCTGTGGGTAGCTTGGTGGCCTACTCACTTGATATCACAGGAATTGACCCGGTTGAAAAGAACTTGATTTTCGAGCGCTTTTTAAATCGTGAGCGCTACACCATGCCCGATATCGATATTGACATTCCTGACCTCTATAGACCAGAGTTCATTCGCTATGTCCGTGATCGCTATGGCAGCCAACACGTTGCGCAGATTGTCACTTATTCGACCTTTGGAGCAAAACAGGCAATTCGTGATGTTTTCAAACGCTATGGTGTTCCAGAGTACGAATTAACCAATATTACGAAAAAAATCAGTTTTCGAGATACGCTAACCACGGCCTATGAAAAGAATTTACAGTTTAGGCAGGTCATCAATAGTAAGATTGAATATCAAAAAGCTTTTGAGATTGCTCGGAAGATTGAAGGATATCCTCGTCAGACCTCTATCCATGCAGCTGGAGTCGTTATGAGTGACCAAGACCTGACGGACTATATTCCCCTCAAATATGGTGAGGATATGCTCATCACCCAGTATGATGCTCATGGAGTTGAATCTAATGGCCTTTTAAAAATGGATTTCCTAGGTCTGCGTAACCTGACTTTTGTACAAAAAATGCAGGAATTGCTTGCTGAATCAGAAGGTATTCATCTGAAAATCGAAGAGATTGATTTGGAAGACAAGGACACTCTGGCCCTCTTTGCTGCTGGAAATACCAAAGGCATTTTCCAATTTGAACAACCTGGTGCCATTCGACTCTTGAAACGAGTCAAGCCGCAAGTTTTCGAAGAAGTGGTAGCAACGACCTCGCTCAACAGACCAGGAGCAAGCGATTATATAGATAATTTTGTGGCTCGTAAGCATGGCAAAGAAAAGGTGACGGTGCTAGATCCTGCCTTAGAAGACATCCTTTCATCAACCTACGGTATTATGCTCTATCAAGAGCAAGTCATGCAGGTGGCTCAGCGCTTTGGAGGTTTCAGTCTTGGTAAAGCAGACATTCTCAGAAGAGCTATGGGGAAGAAAAATGCTAAAGAGATGCATTTGATGAAGGAAGATTTTATCACAGGAGCTATGAAACTGGGGCATTCAGAAGAAAAAGCCAATCAAGTTTTTGCAGTGATGGAAAAGTTTGCAGGCTATGGATTTAACAGATCCCACGCCTATGCCTACTCAGCACTGGCTTTCCAGCTTGCTTATTTCAAGACACACTATCCTGCTATTTTCTTCCAAGTCATGTTGAATTATTCAAGCAGTGATTACATTGTAGATGCATTGCAGATGGGCTTTGAAGTAGCCCCGTTAGCAATCAATAGCATTCCCTATCATGATAAGATTGCCCAGAAGAAAATCTATCTTGGTCTAAAAGCCATTAAGGGACTGCCGAGAGATTTGTCTTACTGGATTATCGAAAATCGTCCTTTCTTAAGTATTGAAGATTTCGTCACACGTCTTCCCAAGAATTACAAGAAACTGTCGCTTTTAACGCCTTTGGTTGAACTGGGGCTTTTTGATGAATTTGACAAGAATCGCCAGAAAATCTTAGTGAACCTACCAAACTTATTTGTCTTTGTTGAGGAGTTGGGAGGTCTCTTTGCGGATACAAATTATAGTTGGACTGAAGCTGATGATTTTACTGAGGCAGAGAAATTTTACAAAGAGCAGGAACTGATTGGGGTAGGTATCAGTGCCCATCCTCTCCAAACTCTTGCCAAACAAGCCCTATATCCGACGACCCCGATCGCTAATCTAACCGAGGGGGCTCAAGCCACTCTTCTAGTTGAAGTGCAAAAGATTAAAGTGATTCGAACCAAGAAGGGCGAGAATATGGCCTTTCTACAGGTTCATGATAGTAAGTCTCGGATCGATGTGACTGTATTTTCGGATCAGTATCGAAAATTCGCCCCCATCCTATCCGAAGGGAAATTTTACTATATCAATGGTAAAGTTCAATCTCGAGATGGCCGTCTGCAAATGATTGCACAAGATTTGAAAGAAGCGGTAGCGGAACGATTCTGGATTCAACTTAAAAATCATGAATACGATAAAGAGATTTCAAATATCCTAGAACAATACAAAGGCCCAATCCCTGTAATTATCAGGTATGAAGAGGAACAAAAAACGGTTGTTTCTACACAACATTTTGTAAGAAAAGATTCAGCTCTACAGGAAAAATTAGAGGGAATTGCTATGAAAACGATTTATCGCTAAAAATACGAAAAATAGAAGAATTTTCAAATGAAATGTGGTATAATCAATAGGAATGTTAAAAGAAAAAGGAGCAAAACCAAATGAAACGTATTGCTGTTTTGACTAGCGGTGGAGACGCCCCTGGTATGAACGCTGCCATTCGTGCAGTAGTTCGTCAAGCAATCTCAGAAGGAATGGAAGTCTTTGGTATCTATGATGGATACGCAGGGATGGTTGCCGGTGAAATCTATCCACTTGATGCTGCTTCAGTTGGAGACATCATTTCACGTGGTGGTACTTTCCTTCACTCTGCTCGTTACCCTGAGTTTGCACAACTTGAAGGTCAACTTAAAGGGATTGAGCAGTTGAAAAAACACGGGATCGAAGGTGTTGTTGTAATCGGTGGTGACGGTTCTTATCACGGAGCTATGCGCTTGACTGAGCATGGATTCCCAGCTATCGGTCTGCCTGGCACAATTGATAATGACATCGTAGGTACTGATTTTACAATTGGATTTGATACTGCAGTTACTACTGCAATGGATGCGATTGATAAGATTCGCGATACTTCATCAAGCCACCGTCGTACTTTCGTTGTAGAAGTAATGGGACGTAACGCTGGTGATATCGCACTTTGGGCAGGTATTGCTACTGGTGCCGATGAAATCATTATTCCTGAAGAAGGCTTCAACATGGAAGAAATCGTAGCTAGCATCAAAGCTGGTTATGAACACGGTAAGAAACACAACATCATCGTTTTGGCGGAAGGTGTTATGTCAGCAGCTGAATTTGGTCAAAAACTAAAAGAAGCTGGAGACACTAGTGACCTTCGTGTAACTGAACTTGGTCACATCCAACGTGGTGGTTCACCAACTGCTCGTGACCGCGTCTTGGCGTCACGCTTGGGAGCACATGCTGTTAAACTTCTCAAACAAGGAATCGGTGGTGTCGCTGTTGGTATTCGTAATGAGAAAATGGTTGAAAATCCAATTCTTGGAACAGCAGAAGAGGGAGCTTTGTTTAGCTTGACTGAAGATGGCAAGATCGTGGTGAACAACCCGCACAAAGCTGATCTTGAACTATCTAGCTTGAACAAGAACTTGTCCTAATCAACTTTCATAAATCTAGTAAAATGACCAGAAGGTCGAATTATATAAAGGAGTCACAAAATCATGAACAAACGTGTAAAAATCGTTGCAACTTTGGGTCCTGCGGTAGAAATCCGTGGTGGTAAAAAATTCGGTGATGACGGATACTGGGGAGAAAAACTTGACGTTGAAGCTTCAGCTCAAAATATTGCGAAATTGATTGAAGCAGGAGCGAACACTTTCCGTTTCAACTTCTCACACGGTGACCACCAAGAACAAGGTGAACGTATGGCAACTGTTAAACTTGCAGAAAAACTTGCAGGTAAAAAAGTTGGTTTCCTTCTTGATACTAAAGGACCAGAAATCCGTACTGAGTTGTTCGAAGGTGAAGCTAAAGAGTACTCATACAAAACTGGTGAAAAAATCCGTGTTGCAACTAAACAAGGAATCAAATCAACTCGTGAAGTGATTGCTTTGAACGTTGCGGGTGCTCTTGACATCTACGACGATGTTGAAGTTGGTCGTCAAGTATTGGTTGACGATGGTAAACTTGGTCTTCGTGTTGTTGCTAAAGACGATGCAACTCGTGAATTTGAAGTTGAAGTTGAAAACGACGGAATTATCGCTAAACAAAAAGGTGTAAACATCCCTAACACTAAAATTCCTTTCCCAGCACTTGCTGAACGTGATAACGATGATATCCGTTTCGGTTTGGAACAAGGTATCAACTTCATCGCGATCTCATTCGTACGTACTGCAAAAGACGTGAATGAAGTTCGTGCAATCTGTGAAGAAACTGGAAACGGACATGTTCAATTGTTCGCTAAAATCGAAAACCAACAAGGTATCGACAACTTGGATGAAA
>CAUVUZ010000031.1:0-16901 GCA_963555095.1 uncultured Streptococcus sp.
TTAATGCAATATATAAATGTCATTTTGTAAGATTTTATTAACAAAAAACTCTCTACCACAAAAAGATAGAGAGTGTTGTGTTTAAATATAGGATTTCAAAATATCGACGACGTCACTTCTTTTCTTGACCTGATAGGCCTTGATGCCCAACTTCTCAGCTGCGATTGTATTGTACTCAATATCGTCTAGAAAGACACAATTTGTAGGATTTAGCTGGTATTTGTCAAGAATCTCCTTAAACATTGCCAAATCAGGCTTTATAGCTTTTATATCACAGGATAAGACAAAACCATCTAAAAGCTCCTTTAAGGGAGATAATTGCTCCTCCAGCAAGTCATAAAATACCTTTGAGGTATTGGACAAGACAAAGATGCGATGCCCCTTTTTCTTTAGTTCTGACAAGACAGGAAAGACTTCTGTATAGATATCAATGTAGCTAGGCCAATTCCAGATAACCTCTTCAACCTTCTTTTGATAGGTATTTCCAATCATCGACACAACTTTAAGCACTAATTCTTGTCTCGTCATGGTACCAAGATCTAATCTTTCCCAAAGCCCCGACTGAAAGATAGTCTTATCTAACATCAGATAATCTTTCTTCGTATCCGAAACACCTTGTAGAATCTTATCCTTGTCCCATTCTAATAAGACGTTGCCCATATCCAGTATGATATCCATTAGCCCACCTCCATAGTGATGTGAAAAATCCTCTTTGCTTTATACCTTCATATTTATCTTACAAATCTTTTTGGTAATAGTATCTTTGCCCTGTGTAGGGATAGTCTTGCAAGGTAAAGACCTCCTTGTAGCCATGCCTTTGGTAAAAATCTGGCGCTTGAAACTGGTAAGTATTGACAAAAGCAAAACGACAGTTTCGATGCTTAGCTTCATTTTCAGCTTGCTGCAATAGTTTCGAACCGATTCCTTGTCCCCGTAATTCCTCTCTCACAAACAAATATTCGATCTCCAACCAATTTCCGAAAGTCTCAGCTACTAATCCTGCCATGAGATTGCCCTTTTCGTCTTCAACATAAAGGTTCAGTGGCTCACTTTCAGCTTCTTCTCTTTTAGAACGATTATAAGCACGAATCAAATCCCCTATTTCTTGCGCTTTATGCGACTCCTTATTTTCTAATCTAACGTGCATCCAAACCTCCTAAAAACGATTACAGCTTGATTATAATCCTATTTCAATAGACTGTCAAACTAAAAAGAACTCACCAAGCAAAGTTGATGAGTTCATGATTTATTTCCTAAATTTCCACTGGCTATAAATTCCGAAACCGATAATCCAGATAGCAGAACCAACTGCTCCCATAAAGGTAGATTCTTGTAAAAAGAGGGTTACAAAGACAAAGATAAAGAAGAGCATGGTTAAAGGATTTAAGAGACGATA
This sequence comes from uncultured Streptococcus sp., assembly GCA_963555095.1. Lineage (GTDB taxonomy): Bacteria > Bacillota > Bacilli > Lactobacillales > Streptococcaceae > Streptococcus. Next base: position 1,397 of record CAUVUZ010000031.1, read on the forward strand.
CTGAGGCATGAGGTAGCCATCCGCCATGAAGTCTTGTGACTTGCGGTATTTGAGATGAGCCACCATGATCAAGATATAAATCGCGATGTAAACACCTGATGAGGATGCCGTAATCAAAGCAAAGGCATCGGAAACACCTGGCAAAACATTGATAAAGGCAGCTAGAGCAATCAAGATTGCTGAGGCAATGATGGCATTTTGCGGAACATTATGACGAGAAAGAGTATCTGCCTTAATAGCTTTTAAGAAGCGATTGGGCGAATCATGGGCAATCTGGTACAAGTGCCGACCTGTTGAGTAGAGAGTTGAGTTAAGAGCAGACGCTGCCGACGTCAAAACGACAAAGTTAATCAGAGCCGCTGCCCACTTGATACCTGCTAGTTCAAAGACCGTTACAAATGGTGAATCTGAAGAAGCAAGTTCTCTCCATGGAATGATAGACATAATGGCCAATAGGGCTCCACCATAGAAGAAGACAATTCGGAGAGGAATTTCCTTAACTGCTTTTGGCAAAACCTGACGAGGATTCTTTGTTTCAGAAGTCGTCACCCCGATAAATTCAATCATCAGATAGGCAAAAAATACCATTTGAAAGGCCATGACAAAGTTCATGACTCCGTTTGGAAAAAGAGAGAACTGATTGCTGATATTTGCCAGACTTGCAGCACCATGCGGTGTCTCAAATCCTGTTAAAACCATAAAGACCCCTGTCGCAATCATAGCTAAAATAGCCACAATCTTAACCATAGCAAACCAAAACTCGACTTCTCCAAAGAGCTTAACCGCAATCAGATTGACCAAGGCCAAAATCGTTAAAAAGACAATCTGAATCAGCCAACTAGGCCAGCTAGGAAACCAAAACTGAACATAATGCGAGATCGCAGTGATTTCTGCCATACCGATAAAGACGACAGACAACCAATAAGACCAAACTGAGAAATAGCCCCAGCCTTTACCCAAATGACGGGTGATAAAATTGATAAAAGTATGTTGTTCTGGATCCTGATACAGCATCTCTCCAACAGCCCTCATCATCAAAAACATAAAGGCTCCTGTAATCATGTAAATCAGGATGATAGAAGGGCCTGTCAGGCTGATAGAGCGACCAGCACCTAGGAAAAGACCTGTTCCGATTGTTCCCGCAATAGCCATCACCTGAACATGACGATTGGTTAATCCACGCTCCATCTTATTTTTTTTCTTATTTTCACTCATATAGTCTCCTATTTTATTCAAAAAACCAAAAAGGAGTTGAGCAAGGCAAAGCCTCTACTACTCCTTTTTCATTCTATTCAGGCTGTTTTTTCAACCTTTAAGATTTTGACATCATAGCTACCAACTGGTGTTTCAATCGTTGCAGTATCACCAGTCTTCTTGCCAATCAAAGCACGGCCAATCGGACTTTCATTTGATACTTTACCAGCAAAAGCATCTGCACCTGCGGAACCGACGATGATGTAGACCTCTTCTTCGTCTTCACCAACTTCTTGGATTGTTACTGTCTTACCGATTGCTACCTCATCTTGGGCAACAGCATCGCTATTAACAATTTCAGCATAGCGAATTTTTGTTTCTAAACTTGAAATTTGTCCTTCAACAAAAGCTTGTTCATCTTTCGCTGCTTCATACTCACTGTTTTCTGAAAGGTCTCCATATGAACGAGCAATTTTGATACGTTCTACGACTTCGGGACGACGAACGAGTTTCAACTCCTCTAATTCTTTTTCTAGTTTTTCCTTTTCTTCAAGGGTCATTGGGTAAGTTTTTTCTGCCATTTTTCTCAACTTTCTTTTCTTAATTTGTTTTTAAAACAAAATTATGTGGAAAACCACATAATTTTAGTTTGAACTACTTGATTGGGTTAGTTTGCTATTGATGTGTTCTGCAACGTTTTGATCATGTTCTTCTTTGGTCGTTGCGAAATACACTTTACCATCTTCGACATTGGCTACAAAGTACAAGTACTCACTCTTTGTCTGATTTACACTTGCTTCGATGGCATCCAGACTTGGACTGTCTACCGGTCCAGGCATGAGGCCAAGATGTGTATAAACATTGTAAGGTGAATCAATCGTTGTATCAATTCCAGCATCATCCGCTAGGCTAATCTTTTGACCAAGCTTGCCTTGAGCATACAGGATAGCGATGTTGCTCTGAAGTGGCATACCGAGGTTTAAGCGGTTATAGAAGACACCAGCAATCTTCTTGCGGTCTTCTGTCTTAGCACCTTCTTTTTCAACAAGAGAAGCGATACTGAGCAATTCATTGACTGTCAGATTCTTTTCTTTGATCGTAGCGTAATATGGTGACAAGGCCTTATCCATAGCAGCTAACATCTCATCAATCAAACTTTCAACTGTAGTGCTTTCTTTGATGGTATAAGTTGCTGGGAAAAGGTAACCTTCTAGGCGATAACGAACCCCGCTATCTTTTGTTGGTAGACTTCCAAGCAAGTTTGGATACTTGGCTACTAATTGTGAGATAAAGGTCTCATCTTGAGCTTTTGCCAAGAAAGCATCCGCAGTAAGCGGCTCTTTAAAGTCACCTTGAAGTTGACCTACCGTTTGAGCGATTTGCTCTAATGTATATCCTTCTGGAATTGTCAGGCTTGCAAGAGCTGGTTCTTGAGGTTCAGGAGTTCCACCTTTTTGCAATTCTTGGATCAATTCATCCGTACTCATGCTCTTCTTCAAGTTGTAATAACCTGATTTTAAGTCTGCACTCTTATATTTAGCATACAAACTAAAGATAAGTCCATGTTTTACCAAACCAGATTTTTCCAAAGTGCTCCCAATTTCTTGAATATTTGAACCTTCTGGAATTTGAACCGTTACGTAGTCCTTAGAGCTCGCATCAACTGGTTTCAAAGATTCTTGAACATAACCATAACCAAAGAAGCCACCAATGCCTCCAAGCACTAGAAGAACTAGGAAAGTAAGCAAGCAACCTTTAGCTTTTGATTTCTTCTTTTTCTTAGCTGGCTTTGTTCCTTCACGACGACTGCGTCGTGGAGCATCCGCTAAATCATCAACTTGCTCAACTGGAGCAGGCACTACATTCTCCACAACAGGAGGGACTGGTTCTTCTTTTTTGTCATCTGTTTTATAGGAAACAGCCACTTTAGTTGGAGTAGTATTAAACTCTTTCTCTTCCTTTTTAGGCTCTACAGCATCAATCTTGGCTGGTGCAGGCTCTTCTAGTTTTGACTCTTCTGGTTCTGGTGCTGGTGCTGTCACTTCGCTTGATTCAAAACTTGGGCGTGGTGGCACACTTGGGGCATTTTTTAGGATTTCATCCACAGTTGACAGAGAATCTGCCATTAAATCTTCTGTAGCAAGATTGGATTCTTGTTCAGAAGGGGCAGGTGGAGTTACTTGAGAAGATGGAGTTGGTGGGGTAGTTGGACTTTCATCCTCTTTTCCTCTTCTTTCTCTCTCTCTGACTCTCTCTAAATCGCGTAAAATCTGTTCTTTAAAGCTTAATGTTTCTTCTTCTCTTGATTTCTCGCTCAAAAGCTTTACCTCCTTGTTGGCAATCCATAACATTATATCTTAAAAGTCGCAGAAAAGCAACAAAAGATACCTTTCTCCAACTATATTTCTTGTTTTCAAGGCTTCCAAACCATGTTATACCAAGTCTCACCTGCATAGGTAGATTGGGATAGTCCTTCATTGACAAAACCATGTTTCTCATAATATGAGATAAGATAATCATGACAAGTCAGGTTAATGCCTTCTCGTTCATGTTCTAAAGCGACTTCCTTCAGAGCACTTAACAGTTTTTTCCCCACTCCCAAAGCTTGCGCTTCCTTAGCTATGGAGAGACAGGTCACAGAAATATAACCTCCAGGTTTATGGCTATAGTCTTTTATTTCTTCTGTAAAGGACTGATCTTGTAGATGACGATGTGGGACGACCGGACCTTCAATGTAGCCAAGGATACGTCCCTCCCTTTCAGCTACGAGAAAACTGGTCTGAATTTCACGTAAATGCGCCTCAAAGACCGAACGAGGAATGGCCTCTTCAAGGGAGAAATTCTCCAGCTCTATCTCTAAAATCCGATCTAAATCCGAAAATCTTGCTTGTCTGATTTTCATATTTCCTCCTGATAAAAAGGATTGGCCCAAATCAGATACCATTCAGAACCACTGTCATAATGGCTCTCTGTCACTTCTTCCTCAACAAAGCCATTCATTTCAAAATATGATAGTAACTCATCAGGACTTTGCAAAAGAATACCTTGGTAATCTAGCTCGACTGTCACCTGTTTCAAGGCCGCAAGAAGAAGAGTTCCCAACCCCTGTCCCCAATGGTCAGGATGAATGGTCAAGGATTTTACTTCTATCCATTTGGAATGAAGATACTGAGCTTCTCCCAAAACATAGCCTAGGAGCTGATTTTCATCCCCAGCTACAAGAAAGGTACCCGCAGTCTTGCGGATACTCTCTTCTAAGGATTGGTGGCTAAATGCCTCTTCTAACGAAGGATTAGCTTCTTCAATCGCCAAAATTTCGTCTAAATCTGATAAGGTAGCTTGCCTTATAGTGATTGGAATTTCCATCTGTTTTCCTTATTGGACGTTACTTGTCAAGTTAGACAAAAGACGTTCAAATGAATATTCATAGGTTTGGATGTCTCCTGCACCCATAAAGACGTAGACAGCATTGTCATGGTCTAGGAGTGGAGAAACATTTTCAACAGTGATAACCTGGTGTTTCTTGTTGATTTTATTAGCTAAGTCTTCTACTTTGACATCACCATGGTCCACTTCACGAGCTGATCCATAGATTTGCGCTAGGTAGACGGCGTCTGCTTGATTCAAAGCGTGAGCAAATTCATCCAACAAGGCGATGGTTCTTGTAAAGGTATGCGGTTGGAAGATTGCTACGATTTCCTTGCTTGGGTATTTCTGACGAGCTGCATCCAAGGTCGCAATGATCTCTGTTGGATGGTGTGCAAAGTCATCAATAATCACTGTATCATTGACAATTTTTTCAGTGAAACGACGCTTAACACCTGCAAAAGTTTTCAAGTGTTCACGGACCAAGTTCAAATCAAATCCAGCTGTGTAAAGAAGACCAATAACAGCTGTCGCATTCATGATATTGTGACGACCAAAGGTTGGAATGTGGAATTGTCCCAATTCTTGACCACGGAAGTGAACTGTAAAGGTCGAACCCGTTGTTGAGCGAAGGAGATCACTAGCTACGAAGTCATTGCCCTCAGCTTCAAAACCATAGTAATAGATTGGCGCATTGGCTGTGATCTTACGCAACTCAGCATCCTCACCGTATACAAACAAACCTTTGGTAATTTGTTTGGCATAGTCGTTAAAGGCATTGAAAACATCCTCTAGACTTGTAAAGTAGTCTGGATGGTCAAAGTCAATGTTGGTGATGATAGAGTATTCTGGGTGGTAAGGCATGAAATGGCGCTCATATTCGTCTGATTCAAAGACAAAATATTTGGCATTAGCTGAACCACGACCTGTCCCGTCACCAATCAAGAAGCTAGTATCTGTGATGTGAGACAAGACGTGTGACAACATACCAGTCGTTGAAGTTTTCCCATGTGCTCCTGCCACCCCCATGCTGACAAAGTCGCGCATAAAGCTACCTAGGAATTCATGGTAACGTTTGTAGCTGATTCCATTTTTGTCGGCATAGGCGATTTCAACGTTGTTATCGGGACGAAAGGCATTTCCAGCGATAATCTCCACATCACCTTGTAAGTTCTTTTCATCAAAAGGAAGAATCGCAATCCCTGCCTGCTCTAGTCCACGTTGAGTAAAGTAATATTTTTCAACGTCTGAACCTTGAACCTTGTGTCCCATTTGGTGCAACATCAAGGCTAGGGCACTCATACCTGATCCCTTGATTCCAATAAAATGATATGTTTTTGACATGCTTTTCTCCCCTACTCAGTAATTCTTGTCAGATTCAACTCTTGGGCAACCTGACGTTCCTGTGCTGTTTGCTTATTCTTTTTATTATAGATTTGACTCTTCTTTAGAAAATCGTAGTTGTTCTTTTTAGCTTTTTCCGTTTGGTTTTTCGGAGTTGGATTCGCCACTTGGCCAACATCCTCAGCTAAGATATAGTGAGACTGGATCAAGTTTTTGCTATACTTGGCAAGCTCACCTGGATTTTCCTTTTGAAATGGTGCTGTTGGTTGATTTCCTTGACGAACAAGTGTTGAACCATTGTGTCGTCTGGTATGACTAACATCCTGAGTCAAATACTTGGCTGAACGTTTCTTCTTCAAGTCCGCACGCGCCTCTTCTCGAGCCAATTCAGCATACGTTTTTTCAACTTTTTTAGGTTCTGGAGCTGATTCTGGCTTTTTGCTAACCACTGGAGAAACTACGGTTTCTTCCTCATTGATAGGAGACCATTCCAAATAGTTCTTATCGCGGTAATCACCTTTGATATTGCTAATAAAGTCTGACTCATCGTACAAGTCCATGACTGGCATTTCGGTCAGCATGATCTCATCATCTGACACCAATGGAAATCGATCTTGTTTCATTTTGTATTTCCTTTCAACACTTCATTATAGCGTATTGTCTTGATTTTTCAAGTGCTGGCTTCAGAAATTCCCAAAATTTCACGAATTTCTGCCAGACTGAGACTCGCACGCGACTCCGTACCATCTAAAACTTGGGAAACCAAATGTTTTTTCTGTTCTTGAAGTTCTTGGATTTTTTCTTCAATGGTCCCCTTGGTAATCAAACGATAAACTTCTACCTTCTGCTCCTGTCCCATGCGGTGGGCTCGTCCGATAGCCTGGGCTTCGACAGCAGGATTCCACCAGAGGTCCACTAGGATGACGGTATCAGCTCCCGTTAGATTAAGACCGACTCCACCTGCCTTCAGGGAGATGAGAAAGGCATCTCTCTCCCCTTGGTTAAAGGCCTTGGTCATCTCCTGTCTGTCATGAGCAGGAGTTGAACCTGTGATTTTGAAGGAAGTCAAGCCCAAATCTGGGAGTTCTTGCTCGATTTTTTCCAACATTCCTTTGAACTGAGAGAAAATCAAGACCCGATGCCCACCATCTGCCACTTGTAGCAATAAATCTCGGAGACTATCCAATTTACCACTGGCTCCTTGGTAATCGTCCATGAAGAGAGCTGGCGTATCACAGATTTGACGCAAACGCATGAGACCAGATAAGATTTCTACCCGACTTCTCTGGAATTCTTGATCTGTCACTTGGGCTAGACGGTCTCGCATCTGTTGCAACTGGGCCAAATAGATGGCCTTCTGCTTATCTTCCAGTTCATTTTTATAGACGACTTCGATTAGGTCAGGCAGTTCTGTAAGGACTTCTTCTTTCTTACGCCTCATGACGAAGGGTTTGATAAACTGCGCGACTCGGTCAGCCGGTAATTTCATAAACTCCTTTTTACTTGGCAAGAGCCCCGGAAGCACAATTTGAAAGATAGACCACAACTCTCCTAAATGGTTTTCGATGGGCGTACCTGACAAAGCAAAAACTGCTGGCACCACAAACTGGCGCAAACTCTGAGCAATCTTGGTTTGGGCATTTTTCATGACCTGGGCTTCATCTAAAAAGAGAAAATCAAAAGCCATCTCTTGATAAAGCTCGCTGTCTTGACGAAAGGTAGCATAACTGGTTACATAGATTTGGTGATTTTCAGAAAGAATCGCTTCTCGATTTGCTTTCAAACCATGAACGACAGCCAAATCCAACTGTGGGGCAAATTTTCTAAATTCATCTGCCCAATTGTAGATCAAACCTGACGGCGCTAAAATCAAGACCCGACTATCTTCTGTCACCTGACTAGTCAAAAAAGCAATAGTTTGCAACGTTTTCCCCAATCCCATATCATCGGCTAGGATGCCACCAAAGCCATAGCGGTGAAGCATCTGAAGCCAACGGATACCCTTTTCCTGATAGTCTCTCAAACTTGCCTGCACCTGTATATCTCCCAAAGGAAAATCCTCTGGATGGGTCAAATCATGAGCTAAATGCTGAAATTCCTCTGTGAAGGAGATCCTATCTCGACCTTCAAAAAGCTGAGAAAGGCTATAAGCCAGAGATTTTCGAGCTTGAAAAGAACCATCTTTTAGCTCAACCCCCAGTTCCTGCAAATTTTGACGAATCTGCTTGGTTTCCTCATCAAAAAAGTACACTTGGTCAGAAGAACTGATATAGAAATCCTTATTGCTGGTCAAAGCTTTAAGAGCTTGATCAATCTCTTCTTGGGCAATTCCTTGGAAATCAAACTGGATTTCCAACAGTCCTCCCTTGGACTCAATCTGAACCTGAGGAGCTTGGACGCTGTAGAGCTGATTCATCTCATCAGACAAGAAAATCTGACCCAATTTCTCAAAAGCTGGAATCGTATGGTGAAAGAAAGAATAAACTGCCTCTGGCTTCAAGGCCTGTCTCCAAGACTGAAAATCAGCCTCAAAACCAGCCCCTAAACAGACTTGAAATAGCTGATTTTCCAAGACGGCATCGCTTGAAAATAGTAATTGTTCCAGCTGTTGGCGACTAGTCACCTTAACATCTCCATAGTCAAACTGGATATTCAAGCGGATGCGGCCGTCATCCTCCCTATCAAAGTAAAAGATTGGTGAAAAGGGTCTGATTTGCAAGCGCTCAGGAGCAGAAACTGTGCCCAGCTGTCCAAACAAAGGCAGACAGGCGGCCAGACGGTCACGATCACTGTTGTCAAACTGGAGGCATTTTCTCCCTCTTTCCTCCTGAGGGAGCTCTTTGATTTCCTTTAGGAGGCTGATTTGTTTAGGGTTTAAGAGATAAAGATTCCCCTTACGAAAGAGAACTGCCCCTCCATAGAATACGTTAACTCGCTCACTTTCAGAAATCTCCATCTCAAAATAATCGGGAAACTCCTGCACAGAAAAAGAGAACAGTTCCGCATCGGGATCTAAATCATGAAAGAGAAGATTTTCATAACTAGTAATCTGGTGTTCGAAATGAAAATCCTCCAAGTTCATCAGCAACTCCACTCCCTGCTCAAAAAAGGTCAGAGGGAAAAAGAGGTGACGACCTTGATTGGGGAAAAAGAGGTCTTGACTCAGTCCCTCCTCAATCAAGCCACATAAAAAAGTAAGAACATCTTGACTAGCTGTATCAAAAGCATCCCAAGACAAGTCATTTTCATAGTGTTTCCCAATCATATAGGGTTTTCGATGGACTAAGACCTTCAAAAAGAGAGGGATATCACGAATGACATAATATTTTTGACTATCAACTAAACCGATTCGGAGAGTCCAAAGGAGGCGATTGGTTCCAGCTTCCACTTGACCTTGAGCCGACAAAGTGTAGATTTTTTCTCGCTTCTGAGGTTGGACACGCTCCAAAAAACTACCACCAAAACTAACCTTGGTTTCAACCTCTTCTTGCTCTTCATGTCCTTTTTCTAAGGCTTGTAAAATCACCTGGCCTTCTTCATCGTTTTTCAGATAATGCTCGAGCGCCGCTAGGTGAACACAGTAACCTCTTTTTTGGAAAAAATCACAAGCACAAAAAACAAGATCATCCTCTAAACTGTAGCGCAAATCTTCTCCAGCTACACGAGTATAGAGGCGATTCCCTTTTTCCTTGATAATCTCAATGTTGCCGGTCTCATAGAGAGTAACACCCTCCATGCGCAACTTTCCCGGAATCAATTTAGCCATAGTTACCCCTTTATCTTATCTTTTCATTATACCACATTTTCCCCTACGAAAATAGCCTTCTAGGAAGACTTTTCTCCTAGAAGGCTCGATTTTTAAAGTGTAGCGAAAGTAGTCACGATGCGTTGGCAAACCTCTTCCAGTACTGACTTCGGCATAGCTACATTAAGACGGGCATGAAGAGCTCCTTCCTCCCCAAAGTCCAAACCTCGGTTCAAGATGACCTTGGCTTCATTCTTCAAAAGCTCTTGCAAGCGGTCATCCGTTAGGTCATAGGCTGAAAAATCAAGCCAAATCAAGTAGGTACCTTGCGGTTTCATGACCTTAATCTTGGTTTCTTTGCTCAAAACATCCACTACATAGTTAATGTGGTCCTCGATGACTTCTTTTAACTCTCCTAACCAGTCCTTGCCATAACGGTAGGCAGCTTCTGTCGCCAAATAGCCCAATCCTGAGATTTCATGTTGGTTATTGGCCAACTGGCGTTTTTGGAAAGCCACACGAAGCTTGGGATTTTCAATAACTGCATAGGAATTCTTGGTCCCAGCAATATTAAAGGTTTTAGTGGCACTACTCAAAATAAGGGCAAAGTCTTTAAAGGCGGGATCAATGGTGTTGAAAGACTGGTGTTTGTGACCAAAGAGGGCCAAATCTTGGTGGATCTCATCTGAAACCAACAAAACACCATGTTTTTGGCAGAGATGGCCAAGCTTTTCTAACACTTCCTTTTCCCAAACACGTCCACCAGGATTGTGGGGATTGCAAAGGATATAAAGCTTCACATCCTCTTCTACCAAATCCTTCTCCAACTGGTCAAAGTCAATCTCAAACAATCCATCCTTTTCCACCAAAGAATTGGTAATCAATCGGCGATTGTTCAGTTTGACACTGCGGGCAAAAGGTGGATAGACCGGTGTGTTAATCAGGACAGCCTCACCTTCTTTTGTAAAGGCTTGAATAGCTGTTGAAATAGCTGGCACCACTCCCTCGATAAAGACGATGGCATCCTTGTCAAAGTGATACCCATGTTGACTGGCTTCCCAGTCCTGAACCGACTTTATCAAAGCATCGCTAGCATAGGTATAGCCATAGACCAACTGATCTGCGTAGGCTTGTACAGCTTGTCGAACCTCAGGCAAAACCACAAAGTCCATATCTGCTATCCAGGCTGGTAAAACTTCTCGATCAGCTTCCGCTTCTTTCCATTTATAGGTATGGTGCCCAAAACGATTGGGCAGGCTTGTAAAATCATATTTTCCCATATCTATCTTATCCTTCCAAAGCTTGGCGCAAGTCCGCAATCAAATCTCTAGCATCTTCAATCCCAATAGACAAACGCAAAAGATCATCTGTCAATCCATAGGAATGGCGCACTTCTGCTGGAATATCCGCATGGGTTTGCGTCGTCGGATAGGTGATCAGACTCTCAACCCCACCCAAACTCTCAGCAAATGAGAATACCTTCAAGCTGTTTAGAATATGAGGAATTCGTTTTTCATCCACTACTTTAAAGGAAATCATGCCTCCACGGCCTGTATAGAGCACTTCCTTGACAGCAGGCGAATCCTTCAAAAAAGCAACCACTTCTTGGGCATTGGCTGTCGAACGCTCCATACGCAGAGACAAGGTCTTAAGACCACGAATCAACTGATAACTATCAAATGGTGACAAGACCGCACCAGTCGTATTCAAATTGTAGAACAGTTGCTCATATAGTTCTAAACTATTAGTCACAACCACCCCAGCTAAGACATCATTGTGCCCTGCAAGGTACTTGGTTGCCGAATGAAGGACAATATCCGCACCATCTTCGATTGGTCGTTGGTAAATCGGACTGTAGAAGGTATTGTCTACGACTACTTTAGCACCCTTGTCATGAGCTAGTTTGGCTAGTTTTGCAATATCAAATTCCAACATCAAAGGATTGGTTGGCGTTTCGATGTAGAGAACATCCACATCATTTTCCAGCTCAGCAATCAACTCTGCTTCCGTATTGGCATAGGTAAAATGGAAACGGCCTTCTTGCTCTACTTGGTTGAACCATCGGAAAGAACCCCCATAAAGATCGCGCACAGCCAAGACTTTACTTCCTACTGGAAAAACACTAAAAGCCAGTACAATCGCAGCCATACCTGAGCTCGTCGCTAGGGCATAGTCTGCTGATTCGATTGCCGCCAAGACTTCCTCCGCCCTACTGCGAGTTGGGTTTTTAGTGCGCGTGTAGTCAAATCCAGTAGACTGACCGAACTCTGGATGCTGATAAGTTGTTGAAAAATGAAGCGGCGTCACCAAGGCACCTGTCGTCTTATCTGACTTGATACCCGCCTGGCCCAAAATTGTGTTGATGTGTCGTTCTTTGCTCATACAATACCTCCAAATCTATAGTAACTATTGTACCACTTATTTTCGCCAACTCATTTTCTTCTTTTCAAGAGCTAGTTATAGTTTCAAACTATACAAAAACGATAGTTCCTTGAGAAACTATCGTTTTTCCTGTTGAATAGACTGGTTATTTAACGTGTTTTGCCAGTTCTTCTTGGGCTTTTTTATTTGATTCTTCTTTTTCTTTCAGCCATTTTTCTTTAGCTTTTTCATACTCATCAGCCGTTACAGTCTTATCTTGTAACTTGAGGTACTTGTATGATTCCACACCCTTATTTCCTGCTTGTGAGAATGGTGCTGAGAATGGAACTGTCTTTCTCAAGCTAGGTGTTCCACCAAGGGAAACGTTTGGAATTGCAAGGGCGCTATCAACGAGCCAAGCTTGAATTTCTGCATATTTTTCATAACGTTTCGCTGGATCTTGCTCCTTGTTAGCTTCTTCTAACATTTGAGTGTAAGTATCCAGACCAACTGCCTTAGCCTTGTCATTGACCTCACCTGGTTCTAGACCAAGGTTTTGCAACATACCGCCGTTATTGACATTTAGGATATCTAGATAGCTTGATGGATCCAAGTAGTCAGCACTCCAACCGCCATTATAGATATCAAAGTCTTTTTGAGCTGCCGTTTGAGCGAGGTAGCTAGAATTATCGAAGTCATCTGTTGATAATTGTTGGATATCAATAACCACATTCTCAGCTCCTAGAACAGATTCGATGGATTGTTTTAAAGAACTTGCTTCAAGTACACCTTTTTTAGCTGATTGGTCAACTGATACATCCAAGTGAATTGGGAATTGCACACCCTTAGCTTCCAATTCTTTCTTAGCTTCTGCAAATTTAGCTTTAGCCTTGTCAGGATTGTAGTATGGATCTTGCGCGTCTGCAAAGTTGATTCCTTGCCATTCTTGACCATAGTTGACCATCTTTTCTGAAACAACATCGCCAAAGTCTTTTCCGTTGATACTTACAAATGTAGGAGGTACCACTAGGTTACGAATAATCTTCGTTGCTCCATCTTCCCCTTGAGATTGAGCTCCATAGGCTGTACGGTTATAAGCATAGTTGAAGGCTTGACGGAAGTTTTTATTCAGAACTGCTTCTTGTGTTGATTTCTTTTCGATATCTGAGGACTTAGAAGTGAAGTTATAAGATTTTCTGTCCAAGTTGAAGTTCAAGTAATAAGAAGTTGCGGTTTGCATACTATAGATGATGTTATCCTTGTTCTTCTCTTTAATTCCTTCAAAACTTGAGCTATTTGGATAGAGACGCGCGTAGCTGTAGACTCCTTCTACAAAGTTACGAGCTAGGGCATCTTGGTCACTACCATCATAGTAAGTCAATTTCACATCGTCCACAAAGACATTTTTAGCATCCCAGTAGTTCGGATTTTTCTTGTATTCGATAACAGATTTTGAAACAAATGATTTCATCAAGAAAGGTCCATTGTACAAAATGCTAGAAGGGTCTACCTTACCAAAATCATCCCCTTTTGATTTCAAGAAATCCGCATTGACAGGGAAGAGAATGGTTGAAGTTGTTTTAGAGTTCCAATAAGATTCTGGACGTGTCAAAGTGTACTGAACTGTTTGGTCATCAATCGCCTTCACACCGACAGTTGAAAAGTCTGTTGTTTTACCGTTGATATAGTCATCCAAACCTGCTACAGAGTCTTGAACCAAGTACAAGGCTTCAGATTTTTTATCTGCCGCATATTTCAAACCTGTCACAAAGTCTTGAGCAGTTACCGGTGCGTATTCTTCACCTTCGTATGTATACCACTTGGCATCTTTACGAAGTTTGTAGGTATAAGTCAAACCGTCCTTGGAAACGGTCCAATCCTCTGCCAAAGATGGAACATAGTTACCATATTGGTCATTTTCCATCAAACCATCTACCAGATTGGTAACGATATCATTGGTTGTTGCACGGTTCTCTGCTAGATAGTTCAAACTAGATGGATCACTAGAATAGACATAGTTATATGTTTTAGATGAACTTGCTGAGTTCCCACATGCGCTCAATAGGATACCTGCGCTTAACACGACACCTGCCAGTGTCAGATACTTGGCCTTAGACTTTTTCATTTCCAGAACCTCCTGTTTTAGATATTTGCCTTATTATACAGCTTTAGTTTTATTTAGTCAAGCAATTCCTGTCACAAAAGGTCGAAATTATATTATTTTCTATACAAATTTTAGATTTTTATCTATTTCGTTAGGTATATGCAATGAGTAGTGTAATATTTTTACCTCTTATTCCTAAGCGCTTTAAAAGCTATCTTGTAATTTGGATACTATCTTTGGCGGTGATTAATAACCAGTAAGACATCATTAAGTTCTTTAGAACATTTAGAGCGATAGTTCTCGTTACTTTGAATGTTAGAAAAGAGAGAACCAATCTGATTCTCTCTCATGCTTAGTTAGATGTCACTCTCCACAGTTGACAAAGAGCCAAAAACCCCAGATAGCCTTGAGCTATCCGGGGTTCTTGTTTTCATCGCTAAAATGATATCAACAATTTCATTTTAGTCGATTTTTGGGACTTAGTCTTCTAAATCCATTTCAGAAGCTGCTGATTTCTTCTTCTTGCCAAGAAGAGAGGCAGTTGCCAAGGCAGCTACTCCTAATCCAAGACCAGCAAATTGGTTACTTGCAGTTCCTGTATTTGGAAGTTTTCTACCGTTTGAACGTCCTGGTCCAGCAGGTTGTTGTGCAGGAGCTTGTGAGTGGTTCAATGCACTTGAGATTGAAGCACTGTCAGACAAGCTAGCTGAGGTACTTGCGTTATCGCTCAAGCTTGTGCTTGTTGAAACTGATTCACTTGTGCTGATTGAAGCACTTACGCTGTTGCTCAAGCTTGCTGAAGTACTTGCTGAAGTTGAGGCATCGCCTGAACCATTGCTTGTACTTGTTGAACCTGAACCACTACCTGAGTTGTTGCTTGCACTGATTGAAGCTGAAGCTGATTGACTAGCTGATACAGATGCTGAAGTGCTTTGACTTGCAGATACTGATGCGCTAGCTGATTGACTAGCTGAGTCATTGCTTGTGCTTGTTGAACCTGAACCACTACCTGAGTTGTTGCTTGCACTGATTGATGCAGAAATGCTGTCACTCAAGCTTGCGCTTGTTGAAACTGACTCACTTGTGCTGATTGAAGCAGAAGTACTATCGCTCAATGATACACTTACTGACTTGCTGAGTGAAACTGACTCACTTGCACTTACAGATTCAAGGTAGCTAGGAAGGTTAAACTCTGGTTTAGACTGGCTTTCTGGTTCACCCTTACTATAGCTGAATGAGTTAGATTGTTGTGACGCACTTGTACTCAAGCTGCTTGAAACGCTATTGCTCAAGCTTACTGAAGTACTTGTTGAAACTGAAGTACTACTTGAGTTGTTGCTTGCTGATTCAGATGCACTGATTGACGCTGATACGCTGTTGCTCATGCTTGT
>CAUVUZ010000032.1:0-16770 GCA_963555095.1 uncultured Streptococcus sp.
CGCTCTGACTCGCTTGTTCTGATTCAGAAGAACTCCACCACTCTGATTCTGAAGAGCTTTGGGATTCGGAAATCGATTCCCACTCACTCTGGCTCAGGCTATAGAACTCGGACTCGGAAACGCTCTGACTCGCTTGTTCTGATTCAGAAGAACTCCACCACTCTGATTCTGAAGAACTTTGGGATTCGGATATGGATTCCCATTCACTCTGGCTTAGGCTATAGAACTCAGACTCGGAGATACTCTGACTCGCTTGTTCCGATTCGGAAGAACTCCACCACTCTGATTCTGAAGAGCTTTGGGATTCGGATATGGATTCCCACTCACTCTGGCTTAGGCTATAGAACTCAGACTCAGAAACACTCTGACTGGCTTGTTCTGATTCGGAGTAGCTCCACCACTCTGATTCTGAGTGACTTTGAGATTCGGATATGGATTCCCATTCACTCTGGCTTAGGCTATAGAACTCAGACTCGGAGATACTCTGACTCGCTTGTTCCGATTCGGAAGAACTCCACCACTCTGATTCTGAAGAGCTTTGGGATTCGGATATGGATTCCCACTCACTCTGGCTTAGGCTATAGAACTCAGACTCAGAAACACTCTGACTGGCTTGTTCTGATTCGGAGTAGCTCCACCACTCTGATTCTGAGTGACTTTGAGATTCGGATATGGATTCCCATTCACTCTGGCTTAGGCTATAGAACTCAGACTCGGAAACACTCTGACTGGCTTGCTCTGATTCGGAAGAGCTCCACCACTCTGATTCTGAGTTGCTTTGAGATTCGGATATCGATTCCCATTCACTCTGGCTCAAGCTATAAAACTCGGACTCGGAGACACTCTGACTCGCTTGCTCTGATTCGGAAGAGCTCCACCACTCTGATTCTGAGTTGCTTTGGGATTCGGAAATCGATTCCCATTCACTCTGGCTCAGGCTATAGAACTCAGACTCTGAAACACTCTGACTGGCTTGCTCTGATTCGGAAGAACTCAACCACTCTGCTTCTGAAGAGCTTTGGGATTCGGATATGGATTCCCATTCACTCTGGCTTAGGCTATAGAACTCAGACTCGGAGACACTCTGACTCGCTTGTTCTGATTCGCTCAAGGAAAGGGACTCTGAGTACGCAATACTTTCACTCAAAGAGAATGCGTCCGTATCCTGACAAAGGGACTCCCCTGTCAAATGCTCAGAAATAGAGAGGCTATCAACCAAGGAAAGAGATTCAAATTCAGATTCTGAAGAAGAGACCACTAATGAGTAGTTCTCAGACATGGACTCTCGAAGCGAGAATCCTTTTGCTGATATACTCTGGCTAAACGACTCACTGTACGAATCTGCGACAGAAAGGCTGAGGGAAGCTAAAGCGCTAGTTGACAAACTCTGACTAACATTCCTTATCAAGTCAGCTACTCCCAAACTGTTCCTTTCCTGAAAGTCTTCTAAGGCTTCCATGACAGAAACTGACTCTGTTGGTAACTCGAGATCTTCACTAGCACTCAGAATAATTTCCTTTTGCTCTTTGAGTTTTCGACTAACGGGCTTTGATTTAGTTGCATCCAGGCTACGGTAATCACTATCTTCCCTACCCTTTTGCTTAAACTTTGATATCAAACGTTTAAATCCCTTTAGCTCTTTGTTATTATTTTTACTCATAATATGATTTTCTCCAAAAATACAGTTATATCATCATTATAAAGTCTACAACAGAATCTGTCAAAGTATTAGCCAAAGAAAACTTCTAACTTCCCAGAAGGCTTAATATTAATGTAACTCAATGCCATATTTTTTATAATGTTTAGGTTTATATCTGCATTCATTCTTTTGTATGATTTAAAAGCTTCTTTATGAAACTCAAAGACAGGATTTTTTTGGGCGTATCCTTGACTAGACACCAAACCTTGAAATTGCTGTAAATAGTCAACCTGCTCAACCCAACAGTCATCTATCGCTCTCAAAACGACAGTTCGTTGAAATTGATTGAACAACTCTGAATCCTTGATTTTATCTTTTTTCTGCTGGTATTCTGAAACAAGGAGGTCAGATAAAAACTTTTTAACTTGCCGTAAATCCGTGATATCTAGATCATCTGGAATATCCTCGCAGTAATAACTAATGTTATCCAAAACAAAGCGAAATAAATCCGCCCGCTCTTTAAACGGTGTTTTACTTGTATAAATGTCCACTGCATCCGATAGGATAGACAAGAAATAAGTCAAATCAAAGTCTGGATGAGAGATGAGCTTATTACGCTTATTGTAGATAATCTGTCGCTGAATACGGATACTTTCATCATATCGTTCCGTTGAACGTCTGGAAGCCGCTGACGCGTTATCACTATTCTTCTGAGCCTCTTCAACCGCATGTCTAATACGACGAGAAGTCAAATGAACCTTTTGTTTTTCCTCTGGTTTTGCAATTTCTTTATGATAGTACTCACTAATCCATTTGCTACCAGACTTGGAAATAAGATCATCCTCAAGAGAAATAAAGAATTTGCTCAACCCTGGAGCGCCTTGTCGTCCGGCACGACCGCGAAGCTGCAAATCCACTCGCTCACTGGACATTCTCTCTGTTCCAACAACAGCAAGTCCACCCAACTCAGCAACCCCTTCTTCCAAGATAATATCTGTTCCACGACCTGCCATTGATGTTGCTACCGTCACTGCAGAACGTCTACCAGCCAGGGCGATCATCTCAGCCTCTTTCGCTGCATTATGGGCGTTCAACACATTATGGGCGATTCCCTCTTGGAGTAAGAGCATAGAATAAATCTCAGACATTCCAACTGATCCTGTCGCAATTAAAACTGGCTGACCTTTTTTATGTAATTTTTTGATATACTCCAATGAAGCATATAATTTTTGAGGAATCGTGAGATAGATTTCATCTGGATAATCAATTCGTAAATTGGGTTTTCGTGTAGGAACAACTACGACTCCCAAGTCGTAAACGTCTCTGAACTCCTCCTCACAAACTTTACCAGTACCCGTCATTCCTGCTAATTTTGGAAACATTCTAAATAAATTTTGATAGGTAATAGAGGCCATCGAACGTGTTTCCAATGTGATTTTCACACGTTCTCTGGCTTCTAGTGCTTGGTGTAGTCCTGATTGGAGTTTATTTCCTTCCAAGAGACGTCCTGTCGCCTCATCCATCAGTTTAACTTCGCCATTATCCACTGTGTACTGACGATCTTTTTCAAATAAGTGGTTAGCTCTCAAAGCTAGGTTAATTTGGCGAATGAGCTGGTAATTATCTGGATCATAGGCATTCTGAACGCGGAAATAAACCTCTGCTTCCTTTACTCCTTTTCTCGTCAACCATACAGACGTCCGAGTAGAGTCTAAATTAAAATCTTCCCCTTCTTTTAGAGTTTTTACAAACTCATCACACGAGAGAAAGAGGTTGGATTGAACCCGAGGAGAACCTGAAATGATTAGGGGCATCTGCGCACTATCTAGCAAGGCTGCATCTACTTCATCGACCAAACAAAAATAAAATTTTGGCAAAAACTTCTTTGATTGAGATGTCGCCAAGTTTTCTTCTAGGTAATCAAACCCTAACGCACTATGTGTTGTATAGACAATATCATTCTTATAGATTTGTTGTTTTTGAGAAATTTTAAGTTTTTTTGTCGGATCGTCCGAGACGCCAACCCCAACTGTCATTCCTAAAAATCGAAAAACGGGTGCCATTTGTTTAGCATCACGCGCTGCCAAATATTCATTGGCCGTGACTAGGATTGTACTTTTTTCCGTCAAAGCATTTAGGTATAAAGGAAGGATAGCTGTCAAGGTTTTTCCTTCCCCTGTTCTCATTTCTGCAATCTGATTGTCTTGCATAACCAAGGCCCCTAAAACCTGAACATCATAAGGATATAATCCTAATACACGCTTGGCTGCCTCACGAATGGTTGCATACGCTTCTGGCAAAATGGACTGCAAGCTTTCTCCTCCAGAAAGGCGTTCTTTAAACCATTTTGTCTGAGCTTGCAGTTTCTCATTTGACATAGCTGCATAACTATCAGATAGTTTATTAACCTTCTCCAAAATCTTTTTGTAACGCATTAGTTTATAGGAGTTGGTCAAATTGAATCGTTTAGTTTTCATTCTCTCTCATCCACTCTTCAATCTTTTCCAAGTCAATCGCTTGAAGTAAAAATGACTTATCTAATAAATATTCAATGTTTGCTAGTTCACGTGGTCTAGTCTTCAAGTCCGCATATTCCTTAACTTTTGTCGGATTAAATTGCTGTAGCAATAATTCTTTAAAAATAGGCGGATTTACTCGAGTACGGTAACGTTCCAGCAAGCGTTGATAGTCTAGTTCGCTTAAAAACTCATCCGTCACAAGAGCGTATGAATTTCCAAATTGTTTGGAGTAATGCAAGGCCGCAATATTAGAAATCGCTCCATAACCAACAAAAGCCACTTTTTCAAAAAGATGCTCTTGCGCTAATTCTTCAATCGTTTCAAGCAAGGTTTCGTAAAAACGTTCCTCCATATACAAGAGTGCTTCTCTATAAGACGAATTAACAATCAATACATTTGAGAAATGTTCACGAACATGTTCTGGGATAAAACCTGTTCGATTGAGTTCGGGTTCAGTAAAGCAAACATACATCGTCTCTTTCTCAGAATCCTGATGAAGCAAATCAGATATCCAGTAGCGATCCACTGTATAATCCGCTATCTGCTCTTCAGCAACATAAATCCCTTCAAACAGGAAGCGATGACAGCCAGAGCTGACTAACTGCACCTTATAATATTGTGTACTATCTGGAACGCATACGCTCACTCTCTCTCCCTGTTTAATGATTTGGTTCGAAATTTCTTCGTCTCGAGCATCCATAAATTCAACTTTTAAGTATGTTGAATTTTCTGGGATGGTTTCTATATGACTGCCAAAGATATAATTTTGCCCACGTTTCAATTCAGGAAGCTGACTCGTATTGCGTAAAGCCTGATAGTTTGCCCGTGAGTGCCATTCATGAATAACTGTCCCCGAAGGCATGAACTGGTTTTCATACAAAACATGACCACCGTCTAACAGTTTGACAGATGAACCGTATAGATACTGAGATACGCTTTGGATATCCCAATAAGCAAAATAAACTTCTTCCTTGTATCTCACGATTTAAACTCCCTTTCAAAACTATTCATTAATAGCGTTTTATATTGATTAAAGAACCATTCAACAATACCTTGTGTATCATCGTTGTGTCGTCCAGTCAACCCTTTACTGATAACGCTGACGCGGTAATCTCGCTGTCCTAACTCATCCAGCATATCAGGATAGGCAGACATATCATAGTCATCTTGATACATAAAGGAGATAATGAATTTTGTTTTTGAGAAATCAGCTGACTCAAAAGCCGTCCAAAAACGTTCGTTAAGCTGAGCTGTAGCTTCACTTGATAACTCCCCTATTGTACGATACACCAAATCCAGTGACGTTGGAAATCCTCCCGGACGAATAGTTGACTCATTTTCTGCCATATCTCCCAAGTTAACAAGAGGTTTTCCGACAATAACGGCATGAGGTTCCAACTTAGAACTATAGTAAAGGGCGCCAAAAGTCCCCATTGACAAACCTGACAAGGTCAGTTGTTCCTTCGTAAAACCAAGTTCATCTAAGCAGTTATGAACCACTTGGAGAAGTTTTTGTTCTAGCTCCTCCGATCCAAGATAGAAAGCGCCCCCCTCTGAACGCGGATCCCCTACTAGTAAGAATGGCGATCCCAAATTATTCATCATCCAGTATCCCTCAAATCCCTCTGCGGGACGGTACCCTGAAAAATAGATGTTCAACGGTGGTTTCAAATCTCCTGGATGGAAAAAATAAATCAGCTCTTCTCGATTTTTGTCGCTAATTCTTTTTCCTCCAACTAACAAGTCTCCATAACCTAGATGGGAGTCTCGATAGTGGCAAGGACCAAGTTTTACAATCCCTTGTCCCTTTGCTTGAATGCTAATACTCAAATAATAAGAATCATTTACATCTAACGTCAAAGACCGATCAAAACTCGTTTCATCATAAATCCATTCTTGCATAGGAGAATTTCCAGCAGGAAAACCTTTAACAACGTAGCGGATCGAACAACCTTCTGAAACCCTGAACTCAGGCCACAGATCTAAGGGCATCTCCCCACTCAGAAAAATATTATGTTGATAGGTCGCAATGGTCTGATAATCCTCGCCATATCGGCCACACAAACGAAGGTAGTTTGTCCCTTCATAACTGATTTGACCCTCAAAAGATGGTGCAGCGACTAGATGATTAACACTTAGTTTCGTTCCATTTTGTTTAGAGAAAAAACCACGTGAAAATATATGTAGCATCTGCTCTGGATTTTCAAAATTTGTTTTCACGGCCTTTTTACGCAAAAGAAATCGTTCCAACGTTTTTGTAGTGATTTGACAACGCTCATGATAGAACAGACGGTAAACCTGAATTTTCTGATCCAAGATAGTGACATACTCTAAATATTCAGCAGTATCTACTAACACGACATCAAACGGTTTGTCTACTTTTTTCTTCTTTTTTTTCCCGTTTTCCGCCTCAACTTCTCTATTTAAGATCCCGATATCTTCTGGCAATAAAGAGACGATGTCTTCTGGTTTGACAAATGTCCATTTTATATTACTAGGAATTTCATATTGCTCCTGCCAATTTTCATCAGCAATTTGCAAAACACTAATTTTTTTCATTTCCTTTTAATTCCTTTATGGTATTTTTCCACATATCGACAATCTCACCCCTTGTATACTGTTCAATCTTCTTGACTGAGTGAACTAGAGATTGATTCCAATGTTCTAAGTTTGTGAGGTAGTATAAGAGTGCCTCTTCAAAATCTGAAATATCATCTAGAATCCAACCATTTTCTCCATGCTTCACATAAGAAGAACTATACAAGTTAACCTGAGGGATCCCTCCACTAATGCCAGCGATTTGAGTCAACACATCAGCTGGAGTTCCCAAATCTAGTATAATACGAACGTACTTCAGAACTTTAATCAAATCGCTGTCGCTATGAATGGTCTCAATATCAATCCGTTCGCGAACAATCTCCTCTTCATCATCAAGAACTCGGTTCTCACCTCTCGCTCTTTTCTCTTTATCAACAAAAATCAATTCTTGTTCATATTCTGGCTTAAGAGTTCGATAGTTTTCTAGCACCTGTTTTATATAGGCCTCTCGGCCAAAATCCTGACTTTGTGTTCCAACCAGCAAGTCAATCCATTCATTTTTCAACATCATTTCAAACAAAGTCGTAAACACATATTGAATTTGATCTGCTGGTAGATTATCGTAATTGACGTAAACAATTAACTCTTTTTTTCTTTGACTATGCCCTAGGTTTAGATGAGTATCATAAGGCGGAATCTCATAAAAGCCCGGCAACTGTTCTAAATCCACATTAGCTGCTATCGTTTCAATTTTATTTAAACTATCAACAACGAAGAACGGCGTGTCTGTCAAATCCGTTAACAGCTGTTCTTGGTTTGTGATTGGATAGCGATCTCCAAAAAAAGATAAAATAACATGATGATTTTCCTTAATCTTTTGGAAAAAGTGATTGTGCTGCACATCTGACGAAATCACTATCGTATCATCCTTCGTTAGCGCAGAAGTTAGATACTGATCTAATTTTTCATTGATCAATTCTTCGATATCTTGGTAAACTTCTTTTGCAAATGTAGCCTGCGCCTCAGGGTTGATAAGTACTTGATGATTTTCTGTGCCCAAAAATTCCCTAAACTGCCATGTACCTTGTAAATTTAAATAATCTTGGTAGTAAGGTTGATCATTTTCAAAATAGATGATGCTTGAAACAAATCCACGATCATCAAAAATCAACTGATGATTTGTCTGTCCACCCTCAAAATAAGTAATATCAAAGAAATTACCTGTTTGTGAAAAGTTAATTTTAGCATAGTGTTCTTGATTTAAATATACCTCAATCATAAAAGGAGTATAGAAGAATTCTACTCCTTGAGGCCATTTAATATCTTCCAGACGAATTTTACGTACAGATACATCCGTCAGACCTTGTATGGTATCAAATAGATTCCATACAGTTTCTGGCAATATTCTTTGCTGATAAAGAAAGGTTCGAATATGTGGTGAATAGTTCAAAATCAGAGTGGTATTTGCCTCTCCTGATTGCTGAAACATTCGCAGCAAATTCACCGCATCATCAAACATCATATTTTTAGACACGTAATAGAAAGGCAGAGTGGTAGAATACCATTTCCGATCTTGTCTATACCAAGATGGTACAAAGTAAAACATATCCCTCTATTCTCCTTTAAATTCTAATTCTTTGTGGTAGTAAGTCCCAATTCTCAAGATACGTATTTCTTCATGCAAAGGCAAGAGCATACTGACTAAAATGATCAATGTACTTGGTATAGTCAAAAGCAAATTTGGAAGAGGTAGGAAGAAATTAATGAAATAGGGTAAACCAATAAAAACGATCAGGTAGAGTGCTCCTACGTTGGATTGTAAGGAAATGTAATGTTTCAAAACTTTTAAAGTTGCTTTCCCAGGCTGGATATAATCTAGGTATTCTCCTTGACGTTGTAAACGTTTCGCTGTTTCTTCTGGTTCTAAGTTGATATAGGCAAATAAAATTGCAAGAAGATAGATAGCAAGCAGGTAAAAGGCTAAACTTAGGGGTTTTGTAAAGTCAAATAAACTACCAAAATTTTTTGTAAAACCATGTCCAAACCAGTCTAATACCAACTGAAGCAACATAATAACACTCGAGGCATACATAATAGGCATTCCCCCAGAGGGAAGAAATTTGATAGGGAGGTAAGATTTGCCATAGTAACGACTACTTAGCATGACTCGATTTAGAGGCAAACGAATTTCAGCTCTCTCGCAGACCACAGCGATATAGCCCAAGAGCAAAAATGAGATCGCCGCACCTACTAGAAAGGCTAATCCTTCTTTAGAAAAAACAGATTGTCCTATCAATACCACTAATTGGTTAGCAAATTGTAGCAGAATTCCTGAAATAATAATAATTGTCTGCCCGCCTACTCCCTTGCTAACATTCAAACTAGCCAACCAGATAATAACAAAGCCTCCTGCTACAACAGTTGCCAGTACAGCCATATTATAAATCCAATCATCTACAAGAAGCAAAAAGCGTCCATTTTCCGAACGAGCCGTGTACATAACAGCTATCCCCTGTAACACGGAAAAAATCAAAGTGAGAATCTTTTGCACAAAATCCGCTTTTTTCAATGACCAGGACTGGATATTCCAACTTTTATTCAAGTTGATGACCTGCCAAACGATCATCGTCGTAATCCAAGGACCTAGTCCCAGTGAAAACATGGAAATCTTAGAGACATCTACTCCTGCTAAGGAATACAAATAGGCCAAGGGATTTTGCTCAGTTATTTGCGAAAAACCTGTATTGCCATTGTATCCTGGAAGTAAAATATGGCGACCAAGTAAATAGATCGCAATGATCAAAATTGTAAAAATTGCTCTTCGGAAAAAAATACTTGTTCGTTTCTGTTTCTTAAGACCGAAATGTTTCATCTGTCATCCTTTATTCTTTATATTTAGCAAGTCTTGCGATCATTTTTTAGCAATGTTCATGCACCATCGTAACAGCAAGACAACCCAAGAAAACAGGCTCATCCCACTGATAATCAAGATAGGATTAACTGGCTTACCATGATATTTCACCTACGAAATACAGGAGCACCTCATGAGTGTAAATCTACTTGGAGCTTCTCTTCTATCCTTGAATATTTTCATGTGAGAACACCTGTTCTTCCATTTTTTCTATTTGAACATTATCAAATGCATAAACGGATTTACTTAATCCTTAAAATTTTTATAAGTATATCAACTCTGTCACCATGATTAACATCTAAAAAAACCATTCCCATACCAAATCTCTGAAAGGTAAGGAATTTTACGCTTTCTCATCTGATCATGATTTTTCGAAAGTTGAATGGATTTTATCCGATTTTTCTCATTAAAAAATCATTTATGAAAATTACCAGTGCCTACTATTGTAGCATATTTATCAATTATTTTCAAACACGACCTCTCTTTTTATAAGTGTGAAGGGCACTTTATGAATTTTGAACAAAATCCATTTGGAATAGGATTGACTATTCTAAACATTTGTTTACTATTACAACTCAGACGAAAAAGACCGGAGCATCACTCTGGCCTTTTCCTGTTCAGTTTAGCTTGTAACTAAACTTAGTCTTCTTTTTTGCGGGTAGTAGCTGCAAGTCCTGCACCTAAGCCCAAAAGAGCCAATCCTGCTGCTAAAGCTGACACCTGAGACTCACTTCCTGTATTTGGAAGGTGACCTTTTTCAGTTTGTGTCGCTTTTTCTTCTTGAGATTGTGCTCCTGTTTGAGCCAGTTGGTGCGCATCTGGATTTACAGGAACTTGTGGATTTGGTCCTTCTTGTGCTACAGCAGTTCCCACTTCCACAATGCGATCTTGCGATGCTACCTTATCAAAGGTTTCCTTTAGAATGCGCTTCCCATTGTCCACTTCGATGAGATGAACACGTATACCTTTTTGGCCTTCTTGAATCACACGAGTTTGCCCCACTGGAAGTTTATCGTTCTTACGTTCTTGAACTTGGAAATCAACTTCCTCTTCTTCCACTAGGAGCTCTGGCTTGTGATGAACCAAATCTTTGACACCATCAAGCGGTTGAGCCGTACCACGTTTAGTTCCTACTTCCACGATACGATCTTGCGCAACTATCTTATCAAAGGTTTCTTTCGATGTACGCTTACCGTTTTCGACTTCTACTAGGTGGACACGAACACCTTTTTGACCTTCTTGAAGAACACGACTTTCACCCACATAAAGTTTGTCAGTCTTACGTTCTTGAACTTGGAAATCAATTGCCTCTTCTTCAACTAGTAGTTCTGGTTTGTGATGAACTAAATCTCTGACACCATCAAGTGGTTGAGCTGTACCTCGCTTAGTTCCAACGAGAAGAACCCGGTTAACAGGAGCCTGAAGCACTTCACGGAGTTTCTCTTCACGAGTTCCGTCTGGACTAACAGATGTAAGAATGCGTTCCTTACCAACTTGTCCTTCTTGTTCTACACGGCTTTCTCCTACATATAGACTTGAGTCTTCTTTTTCAACAGTCTGGAAGGCAAGTTCTTTTTCGACAACCTCAAGACTTGGATTTTCTTCTTGAATAGCAGGGGCTGTTTTCTCAGAGACCGGTTTTTCCTTGACTAGTTGGATACGGTATTCCTTGACTTGTTTTCCACTTTCTGAAACAAGGCGAACAAGTACTGGAAGGTTATCGTCTCTGCTATCAACAACTGTTGATGCTACTTGATTACTTTCTTCGACTGAGACTTTTGGACGTTGACCTTTATAGGTAATTTGATAGTCTTGACGATTTTCAGCGAAATCAGGAAGTTCTTTTCCATCTACAAGAATCTTCGATGCAGTGCTTTCTTGAGGCAATTCGCTTGGTGCAAGGAAGGTCATCTCAATCATCGCAACACCACTCTTATCAGCCTTGCGCTCCATACGCCATCTCATGGCTTTGGCTTTCACGGCTTTAAATGTTAGGTTGATTTCATCACCAGCTTCAATGTCTTTATCCGCACGATAAGGAACAGCTTCCCAATTTTCTGGATTGTTGAATGGATGGCCTGATTCATAGGCTTGGTAGTTTGAATAGTAGGTAGGCACTTCAAACTCTGGACCGATATAGCGTTCTAGAACAAGTTTAGATGGTGCATCTGTTCCACTATCTGCAAAGAAGTGAAGTTTAGCTTGCGCAACAGTCCGTTCTACAATCTTGCCATTTTCACGGAAGATTACACCTGCTGATACTTCTGGGTTAGAAGATGGTGTTGGAGACCAGTTTGTCCAACGACGATTATCTGAATGATCTCCGTCATTGAGGTAGTCCACACGGTCATGTGAACTTGGATCAATATCATTAGTTGCAGAAGCAAAGGCTTGGTTACTGTTTTCGTCATAGTTAGGGTTATTTGAGAGAGCCTCACCTAGTTTATCTGTCACTCGTACAGTGAACTCCGCAACAAGATCACTACCAAGGACTTGGCCTCGAACAGTAAATTGACCTGCTTTGGTCAGATTTTCTGCTGGAACTTCTTCCCACTCAACTGCCAAGTCTTTTGTTTCATAGCCGTCTTTACCTGTGAAGTAAACCGGAACCTTCGTTGGCAATTCAAGTGGTTGACCTAGTTGTACCAAACGAGCTTGTTTAACCGCAGCAACTGGTTTACGAGAAAGTAAGTCTTTGTCCTTAGTGAAGTGTAGACGGTATTCTCCTAAGATGTCGCCATTTTCAGCTTTCGCGATGACACGGA
The DNA here is from genome assembly GCA_963555095.1 of uncultured Streptococcus sp. Taxonomy (GTDB): domain Bacteria; phylum Bacillota; class Bacilli; order Lactobacillales; family Streptococcaceae; genus Streptococcus. The sequence goes on from CAUVUZ010000032.1 coordinate 12,373, forward strand.
CTGGCTCACCTTCACGAACGCTTGGAACAACAGTCGCGAGACCATTGTTGCTAACACTTGCCGTTACTGTAGGAACTTTTCCATCTGCAGACTCAAGGTAGTAGTCTGTCAAATCAGGGTTGAAGTTTGCTAAGTCTTTACCGTCAACTTGAATTCTTGTTTGTCCTTGTTTGGCTGCCGCAACTTGTTTCGCAAAGATTTGTACTTCTGTAATAGAAGTTCCCCGCTTATTATCTGCTTTAACCATGCGAATGCGAACAGCATAGGTTTCAACTTTATCAAAGCTAAAGTGATTCATTTCTCCAGCCTTGAGTTGTGCTGGGGCTTTTAGATTTGTAACAGGTTTCCAGTTGGCAGGATCGTTAAAGACATGGTTTTCCTCACCTACAAAGCTAGGGTTTTTAGGAGCAGTTGGAACAGTCTTACCGACATAATACTCAATCACATAAGACTTCGGTGCACCAACTCCATGGTCTTCGTGGAATCCGACACTTAGATTATCAATTGAACGTTTGCTCAAGATACCTGAATCTCCGAACAGAACACCAACTGAAGCTTCTGGATTACTACGATTCCAGTTCGTCCAACGGTTGGCTGGTCGGTCATTAAAGGAAATCAATTTATCGTTGACATTTGAAACAGGGTCACTTGGATTTGAGTCTGAAGCAAAGGCAAGTGGCAATTCTGAACCTGTCCATTGGTCAGAGATATTCGCTCCTTGCTCTGTTTTAGCAGAAACGCGAACATGAAGTTTGGTAGTTAATTGGGTACCTTCTAGGCGACCAGTGACTGTAAAGACGCCTTCCTTAGCGTATTGGTCTGATTGAATCTCATCCCAAGCAACCTTGGCAGATGAAACGTGACCATTTGAATCGTAGGTGCGAACACTTTCTGGTAATTGTGGCGCTTCTGCGATTGGTGTTGTCACACTGACTTCTTCAACCGAAACGATACCCTCTACAGAGACTTTAGCACGCGCCTCAAGGTCAAGGCCTTCAACTTTACCTAGCACTTCAAAGGTTTGATAGTGGTCTAGTTTTTCTTTCGGAATAGCTTGCCATGTGACTTTGTGAGTTTTAGGGAAACCTTTGTCGTACTCAACAGTTACTGTTGCTGGAAGAGTAGGTTCTTGATGCAAGTCTGTCACTACATTTACTGGACGGATGGATTGCGCAACCTTCGTCTCAGTATTGGCTTGGATAGCGAGTTCAACTTGACCTGTAGCCCCCTCATATTCGGCTTTCAGAGTGACTGTTCCTGGTTTATGCAACTCAAGCATTCCTTTACGGACTGCGACTTCCCCTTCACCACTTGTAGAGAAACTTACTTTATCCGCTGGTAGAACTGCCTGTGTTCCGTCTTGATAGTGAGCGAGTACGGATAATTTCACTGTTTGGTCTTCTTTAAGACCATCAGCTTGCTCTACTTGCAGGCTCAAGTGGTCAATTTTTGGTGCTTCTTCAAGGAACTGAATTGCATAGGTTTGAAGAGGACCACCATCTTTTGGTTGAACATAAATGCTTGCACGCATGCCGTTTGCTGCACTTGCTTGGACTACGGTAACATCCGCATTTTCAGCACTTGCTGTGACTTCTGGCAAGGATGCACCATAAGCAAGAGTTCGATATTGCATTGGATGTTGACTAGTAAGGCCTGTGACAGCTTCACCACCAACACTTACAGTTGGTACTACAGGTGCTGCAGGATTGCCTTCTTCTACTACAAGCGTAGCGTGAATAGTCTCACCACCCAGTTGGCCAGTCATTGGAATACGTGATCCTGCAACTGACAGTTTAGCTTTATCAGTTTCCGCAATCTCCCACTTATCAACTTCGTATTCTTGTACGCTTCCATCCGTAACGGCAATAGAAACATATTTGTCAACAGCACTCAAGTCTGTTCCTGGAGTAACACGTTTAACAGTTGGTAGTTCTTTCGCAATTGCTAGAACCTCGACACGGGCCTCAACTTCACGTCCATCTGCCATACCTTTAACAGTCACAACTCCTGCTTGGCTCACATCAACTGAAGACCAGGTTACTGGACGTTTTTCACGACTGCCATCACTATAGACAAAAGCGACGGTCTTCGGCATTTTTGGCTCTTTCTCAATAACGGTACGTACTTTTGGTACTTCTGTTCCGAGAACGGTCTTTTCTTGGTCTTCTTTTTTACCAGTAAAGACAGTTACTTGACCAGATTTCAAGAGATCAGAGTGGGCAGTAAGCGTGAATTTACCTGCTTGCTCAGTTGATTTAACAATGGCAACACCTTTACCGTTAAAGGCTCTGCGAATCCAAGAACCATCTGGTTGGGCCTTATAACGTTCACGGCTGGCTTGTTCCCCATTATCGACACCGACGAGTTGACCTTGTCCATGCAATTGGAAGCGAACCAGATTATTGGCAGTTGGGACTACATTCCCTTGGCTGTCAACGATTTCGTAGTAGATGTAGGTCAAGTCTTTTCCATCTGCGGCGATTGCGTGGTCTTCCTTGATGAGACGAACACCGGCTGGTCGGCCTGCAGTGGTAATCTTGTCACGTGCAATTTCTTTACCAGCTTCATCACGAGCTACTGCTTCTAAAGTACCTGGTTGATAAGCAACCTTCCACTCAAGGTAGAGTTCCTTGGCATTGGCACCTTCTTGGTAAGTGCGTCCATCGCTGGTTTGTTTTTTGTTGAAGGTTTTGACTCCGAGAGATTGACCGTTCAAGAACAATTCTACGCTTGCAGCGTTTGAATAGGCGCGAACTGGAATCTTACCTTCTGTATCAGCTACATTCGCTTTTAGAGTAGAATCTTCCCAATTCCAGTGAGGAAGGAGGTGAACCATCGGCTTCTTCTTAACAGAAACCCATTGGCTTTGGTAAAGATAGAAGTCATGTTTTGGAATACCTGCTGTATCTACAATACCAAAATAAGAGCTCTTAACAGGAGTTTGGTTTTGGTTATGCCATGGCGTAGGCTCCCCGATATAGTCTGTACCTGTCCAGATAAATTGTCCAGCATAGCCAGCATTGTCGCGGTCAAAAGTCCATGAATCTGTTGCAGTTTTACCCCAACCAACACGGTCATTACCATAGTCAGACTGTTCGTAGTTACGCTCAGGTCCGTTACTATGTTTCAATTCCTGTTCAGGACGATAGTAACTTCCACGTGTACGGGTTGCTGAAGATGTCTCCGAGCCGTAAATCAACCAGTTTGGATGTTTCGCACGAAGGGCTTTGTAGTTGTCTTCAGAATAGTTGAATCCAACCGCATCCAGTTCATCAGCAATTTTCTCATGTCCACCACTACCATTACCGAAACGGAACTTATCTGCTCCCATGGTAACATAACGAGTTTTATCAACATCCTTGATAACTTTGACTAGACGTTTTACCGTTGCTAGAGAGTGGGCGTCACCATTTGCTTCACCGATTTCGTTTCCGATAGACCACATGAAGACAGCTGGATTATTTTTATCTCTTTCGACCATGGTACGTAGATCGTAATCAGACCATTTTTCGCCTTTTCGAGCTTCTGGGTGAGTGGCATCTTTTTCAAAGAAGCGACCATAGTCATAAGGTTTCTTTCCACCATACCAAGTATCAAAGGCCTCTTCCTGAACGAGCAAACCAAGTTCTGCTGCGATTTGCAAGGTTTGCTCACTAGCAGGGTTGTGGGTTGTACGAATAGAGTTAACCCCCATCTCCTTCATTTGTTTGAGACGGCGATATTCTGCTTTATAATTTTCTTCTGCTCCAAGCGCTCCGTGGTCATGGTGCAAGGAAACACCATGGAATTTAATGCGTTCCCCATTCAAAGAGAAACCTTCATTTGGAGTCCAGTGATAGTAACGGTAACCAAACAAATCCTTCTTAGCATCAACCAACTGACCGTCACGGTAAACACGCGTAACCAGTTCATACAAGGTAGGTTTGTCATTCAAAACTGTCCAGAGTTTTGGTCTTTCCACTTCTAAAATCGCATCAAGACTTGTTGATTCATGTGCTTTCAAGGTACGACTCGCTGTACGAACCAAACCCGTTACAGCCTGACCACCACGTTCAACGATTTGATACTCTGCTACAAGTTCATGGTCTTTATCGTCTGTATTGACGATTTTGCTGGTCACATGAGTTTCAACCTTACCGTATTGCTGTTCTTTCAGTTTTGGCGTTAAGATGGTTGTTCCATTTTTCTCAACATGAACTTTATCTGTCACTTGCAAGGTCACATCGCGGTAAATACCGCTACCTGAGTACCAACGGCTACTTGGTTGTTTGTTGACTGCATGGACAGCAATCACATTCTCACGACCATCTTTGTGAAGGTATTTGGTGATATCGTATGAGAACTGGTTATAACCATTTGGATAATGTCCCACTAACTGGCCATTGACATAGACTTGAG
>CAUVUZ010000033.1:0-16359 GCA_963555095.1 uncultured Streptococcus sp.
TCAATCAAAACATCCTGTTACCAAGTTGTCAGCAATTTGTAAAAGATTATCTAGACACTATCTGTTCCCTGTACTCAGATGAAGAGGTCTGGTATCGTTTTTCAGAATTAACGAATACAGAAGCTAATTGTCTAAAGGGGACTAAAGAGTATTTTGATGAAAATCATCCTTTGTTTGGATATAGAGGAACTAGGCGTTTACTGGCGTGTCCGAATGAATTTCAGGCTGAGGCACATGTCGTTACAGAAATTTATCAAACCAATTCCAATCTGTCTGTTATTTTTCCTTTTGTCAATGATGCCGACCAATTAAAACAAGCTATTAGAGTATTGCGTGAGCATGGTTTTACTGGAAAAGTCGGCACAATGATTGAATTACCGTCAGCTTATTTTGACTTGGACAGAATAATAGAAACGGGTATTTCAAAGATTATAGTTGGAATGAATGATTTGACTTCTTTTGTTTTTGCGACTGTGAGAAATAGTCAATGGCATGATATGGAAAGTCCAATAATGTTAGATATGCTAAGACAGATGCAGGATAAAGCAAGGATGAAAAAGATTGACTTTGCTGTAGCAGGCTATCTGAATGATTCTTTCATACAAAAAATAAATCAGATGGGTATCAAGTGTATTATCCACTACAGTTCTATTCCAGAGATTTTTAATTTAGAGATTGATCATCCAGACCATCTCAAACGTGTAAAAGAAGTAAGTAAAAAATTACAAAGGAGCAAACTATGACACCGCAAGAAATGTGGAATGCATACAAGAAAATCAATCCCTCGATTGGAGATGAGATAGATGCCTGGGCTTTTGGAGTGGAAGCTGATCTCTTGGCCGACTTGGTTCTAAGAGGCGAAAAGACAGCAACTGCCTCGGCCTATGACCTCTACGCACTAGAAGACGAACCTCTTCCACAAGAAGGGACCTTCGATGTCATTTTAGATAGTCAAAATCAGGCTATCTGCATTGTCGAAATTACCAAGGTTTCCGTTCAGCCCTTTCATCAAGTTTCTGCTGACCATGCCTACAAGGAAGGGGAGGGGGATAAATCTTTAGCCTATTGGCGCCAGGTTCATGAAGACTGTTTCACCGAGTGGCTGAGGGAGGCAGGACTGACTTTCACACCTGACAGCAAGGTTGTTTTAGAAGAATTTCGCAAGGTCTATCCACAGTAGGTCGCTAGAAGGAAGAAAGTTTTGGAAATCACCGTCCAATCCTTTTTTATTAAGCAAAACATGATATAATAAGTTTGTTTGAAGAAGAGCAACAGCTCTTAAACTTAGAATAGGAGAAAACTATGCAAGCAGTTGAACATTTTATTACGCAATTTGTTCCTGAACACTATGATTTATTTTTAGACTTGAGTCGTGAGACCAAGACGTTTTCTGGGAAGGTGACCATTACTGGTCAAGCACAGGGTGACCGTATTTCCCTTCACCAAAAAGACTTGGAAATCGCTTCTGTAGAAGTTGCGGGTCAAGCTCGTCCGTTTACAGTTGACCATGACAATGAAGCCCTTCATATCGAATTGGCTGAGGCTGGTCAAGTTGAATTGATTATTGTTTTTTCAGGAAAAATTACAGACAACATGACAGGGATTTACCCTTCTTACTACACAGTTGATGGAGTGAAGAAGGAAGTCTTGTCTACTCAGTTCGAGAGCCATTTTGCGCGTGAAGCCTTCCCATGTGTGGACGAGCCTGAAGCCAAAGCAACTTTTGATCTTTCTCTACGTTTTGACCAAGCAGAAGGTGAATTGGCCTTGTCAAACATGCCAGAAATTGATGTTGAAAACCGTAAGGAAACGGGTATCTGGAAGTTTGAGACAACACCTCGCATGTCTTCTTACTTGTTAGCCTTTGTTGCTGGTGATTTACAGGGGGTAACAGCTAAAACTAAAAACGGTACCCTCGTAGGTGTCTACTCAACCAAAGCCCACCCACTATCTAACCTTGATTTCTCACTAGACATCGCCGTTCGCTCAAACGAGTTTTACGAAGATTACTACGGAGTTAAGTATCCAATTCCTCAATCTCTCCATATTGCCCTTCCTGATTTCTCAGCAGGTGCTATGGAAAACTGGGGTCTTGTGACCTACCGTGAAGTTTACTTGGTTGTGGAAGAGAACTCAACCTTTGCTAGTCGCCAACAAGTTGCCCTTGTCATTGCTCACGAGCTTGCCCATCAATGGTTTGGGAACCTCGTGACTATGAAATGGTGGGATGACCTTTGGCTCAATGAAAGCTTCGCAAACATGATGGAATACGTCTGTGTGGATGCCATCGAACCAAGTTGGAATATCTTTGAAGACTTCCAAACAGGTGGTGTTCCAGCGGCGCTTAAACGTGACGCGACGGATGGCGTTCAGTCTGTCCATGTCGAAGTCAAACACCCAGATGAAATCAATACGCTCTTTGATGGCGCTATCGTCTATGCCAAAGGAAGCCGTCTCATGCACATGCTTCGCCGTTGGCTCGGTGATGCTGATTTCGCTAAAGGCTTGCATGCTTACTTTGAAAAACACCAATACAGCAATACAATTGGTCGTGACCTTTGGAATGCTCTCGGACAAGCATCAGGACGTGATGTTGCAGCCTTCATGGATTCTTGGTTGGAACAACCTGGTTACCCAGTACTTACTGTCAAAGTTGAAAATGATGTCTTGAAGATTTCACAAAAACAATTCTTTATCGGTGAGCACGAAGACAAGAACCGTCTCTGGGTTGTGCCACTCAACAGCAACTGGAAAGGTTTGCCAGATACACTCGAAACTGAAAGTATTGAAATCCCTGGCTACGCAGCTCTTCTTGCTGACAACAAAGGAGCCCTTCGTCTCAATACTGAAAATACAGCCCACTACATTACAGACTATCAAGGAGACTTGTTAGATGCTGTTCTTGCTGAGCTAGAGACACTTGATAATACAAGCAAACTGCAAATCGTTCAAGAACGTCGTTTGTTGGCTGAGGCAGGTCATATTTCTTATGCAGATTTGCTCCCAGTCCTTGATAAACTAGCTAAGGAAGAGTCTTACCTTGTGGTTTCAGCTGTTTCTCAAGTGATTGCTGCCCTTGAGCGCTTTATCGATGAAGGAACAGAAACTGAGAAAGCCTTTAACCGTCTCGTTGCTAAATTAGCTCGTCACAACTATGACCGTCTTGGTTTTGAAGCCAAAGATGGTGAATCAGATGAAGACGAATTAGTTCGCCAATTGACCATTTCCATGATGATTCGCTCCAATGATGCAGAAGCTAGTCAAGTCGCTAGCCAAATCTTTGCAGCTCACAAGGAGAATCTTGCAGGACTTCCTGCAGCCATCCGTGCTCAAGTTCTCATCAATGAAATGAAACACCATGAGACCAAGGACTTGGTCGCAACTTATCTGGACCTATACACTCATGCGACAGATGCTGTTTTCAAACGTCAGCTGGCAGCTGCTCTTGCCTACAGTATAGATGCTGACAATATCCAAACCCTTCTTGCAACTTGGAAGGACAAATTTGTCGTGAAACCACAAGACCTTTCTTCTTGGTACCTTCAATTCCTCGGACACAAGGCTACTCAAGAAACTGTTTGGGTTTGGGCGCGTGAAAACTGGGATTGGATCAAGGCAGCCCTTGGTGGTGACATGAGCTTTGATAGCTTTGTTATCCTTCCTGCTCATGTATTTAAGACAGAGCAACGCTTGGCGGAGTACAAGGGCTTCTTTGAACCCCAACTTTCTGACCTTGCGCTTAGCCGTAACATCCGTATGGGAATCAAGGAAATCGCAGCGCGTGTTGACTTGATTAAGCGTGAAAAAGCAGCAGTAGAAACTGTTGTAGCCCAATATGGCAAAGCTTAATTCATTCGAAATGTAAATAAAAAAACTCAACTTTCTATCTTAAAAGAAGAGAGAGTTGAGTTTTTTTTAAGGCAATTTTGGTATAATAATCATAACAAGGAGGAGTTTCTGATGATAAAAATCTTACTAGTAGAAGATGACCTAGGCCTGTCAAACTCAGTATTTGACTTTTTAGATGATTTTGCAGATGTTATGCAGGTCTTTGATGGAGAAGAAGGTCTCTACGAAGCTGAAAGTGGCGTCTATGACTTGATTCTGCTTGACTTGATGTTGCCTGAAAAAAATGGCTTCCAAGTTCTGAAAGAATTGCGTGAAAAAGGAATAACGACGCCAGTCCTTATCATGACTGCCAAAGAAAGTTTGGATGATAAGGGACATGGTTTTGAGTTGGGAGCGGATGACTACCTCACCAAACCTTTCTACCTAGAAGAACTCAAAATGCGGATTCAAGCTCTTCTCAAACGTTCAGGTAAGTTTAACGAAAACACCTTGACCTATGGGGACATTGTCGTCAACCTTTCAACGAATGAAGTAAAAGTGGAAGATACTCCTGTGGAATTGCTCGGAAAAGAGTTTGAGTTATTGGTTTACTTCCTTCAAAATCAAAATGTTATTCTTCCCAAGACACAAATTTTTGACCGTCTATGGGGATTTGATAGCGATACGACGATTTCCGTTGTAGAAGTCTATGTCTCAAAAATTCGTAAGAAACTGAAGGGTACAGCCTTTGCTGAAAATCTTCAAACCTTGCGTTGTGTCGGGTATATTTTAAAAGATGTTCAATAAACTAAAAAAAACATGGTATGCGGATGATTTCAGCTATTTCATTCGAAACTTCGGAGTGTTCACCCTGATTTTCTCTGCTATGACCTTGATTATCCTTCAGGTCATGCACTCGAGTCTCTACACCTCTGTAGATGAAAAACTCCAAGCTCTTAGTAGTAGTCCCCAAGCGGTTATCCAGTTAGCCCTTAATCGGGCAACCGAAGAGGTCAAGGATATTCAACCCGCAACTGCGGATGCCAGCAAGGCTGAAATCAAACCCAATGTTAGCTCCAATACGGAAGTCTTGCTTTTTGACAAGAATTTTAACCAACTCTTACTGGGCAATCGTTTTCTAGGCTTGGACAAGATCAAACTGGACAAGAAAGAGTTGAATCATATTCGCCAAATCCAAGTTGTCAATAGCTACGGTCAGGAAGAAACCTATCGGATGATTTTGATGGAAACCAATTCGTCTTCCGTCTCGAGTAACGTCAAATATGCGGCGGTTTTAATCAATACCAGCCAGCTCGAGCAAATCAGCCAAAACCACGAGCATTTAATTGTTGTAGTGATGGCTAGTTTCTGGCTCCTCTCTTTAATTGCCAGTGTTTACCTAGCACGTGTCAGTGTCAAACCCCTACTGGAAAGCATGCAAAAGCAGAAGTCCTTTGTTGAAAATGCGAGTCACGAACTGAGAACGCCTTTGGCCGTTTTACAAAATCGTTTAGAGAATCTCTTTCGAAAACCAGAGGCAACAATCATGGAATCCAGCGAAAGTATCGCTTCGAGCCTTGAAGAAGTTCGCAACATGCGCTTTCTCACAACCAATCTTCTCAACCTTGCACGTCGCGATGATGGAATCAAACCAGAAATAGCAGAAGTATCACCACAGTTCTTTAAGACGACCTTTGCTAACTATGAGTTGATTGCTTCTGAAAATGATCGTATTTTTGAGTATGAAAATCGGATTTATCGTCCTTTCATGACCGATCAGTTACTCTTAAAACAACTCATGACCATCTTGTTTGATAATGCCATCAAGTATACCGAAGAAGATGGGAAAATTGAGTTTGTAGTTTATGCTACAGATCGCCATCTCTATCTTACAGTGACAGATAATGGGATTGGAATCGCAGCTACTGACAAGAAAAAAATCTTTGACCGTTTTTACCGTGTAGACAAGGCAAGAACTCGTCAGAAAGGTGGATTTGGCTTGGGACTTTCTTTGGCAAAGCAGATTGTTGATGCTTTACGAGGAACGATTACCGTAAAAGATAACAAGCCTAGAGGAACGATTTTTGAAGTTAAGATTGCCATCCAATCTCCTCCAAAACGAAAGAATAAATAAAAAAGACAGTTTTATAACTGTCTTTTTAGATAAATAGAAAAGAGGTTGGTAGTAGTACCAACCTTTATTTTGAAAGTTTTCGTTTAATCATCTTTCGTTGAAGTTGTAAAAGTGCGAAGCTTGTTCCCATAGCAGCGATAAATGATAAAGCTGTATTTAATTTTAAGGCTAAAAAGATAAAGCTAAAAAGTACCATAAAAATACAAAAACAAGCAATATTTACAAAAAATAAAATCTCTTTTAGGTTAGGGCCGACTGGGGCTTCAGGTGTGTAATCTTGGTAAAGCGGAGTTTGTTTCGATTCGGGAGCTTGTTCAAACTCATAAGCTTCTAGTTTTCTTGCGGACATGATTCTCTCCTTAACAGTACATAACTATTTTATCATTTTTTATGCAGAGAATTATTACAGAATTGTTACAAAACTACTAAAGTCTCTTATCAACTTCTAAGTCTCTCTTCTTGACACCCACTAGAGAAAATGATAGCATGGATGTTACACTTAAAACAGATGACCTAACCTTCTCTATTATAAATATAATGAGAAAGGAAAGGATAACTTATATAAATTGATAGCAAGCTGAGGCTTTTTCCTAAGATGATTTGTTAAGTTGCTACCTGGATACTTTTGAAGAGTATTGGTAGGAGTTGTTTTGAATGGATGGAAGGACAGAGATTCTGTCTATTGGACTGGGTGGCCTTCTTGCTACCTCTGGGAAACGTTAAAGGAGATAAGCATGTATCTTGCTATCAAAGAAATAGTACGAAATAAACTTCGATATAGTTTGATTCTAACTACCATTTTTCTTATCGCTTTCATGGTCTTTTTTATGACCAGTTTGGCTCTTGGTCTTGTGCGAAACAACAGAGCCGCTATTGATAACTGGCAAGCGACGGGTGTGGTTTTATCTGACTACGCAAATGATAATTTGACGGCATCCTTTATTCCTGAAAAGGACTACAAGGAGAAGAGTTCTGAAGAGGCTGCTCCATTGGGCTATATGTTCGCTGTGACCAATCTAGTCGATGGTAGTGAAAAGGTCAATGTTTCCATCTTTGCTCAAGACTGGGACGCTTTTATCTCTCCGAGTTTGACGGAGGGTCGTTATCCTGAAGGAGATGATGAGGTTGTCGTGGATCAGTCTTTTGAAAACTATGGGATTAAGCTAGGCGATGCCATTCAGCTCAATGGAAGCGAGGCAAGTTACAAGATTGTAGGCCTGACTCAAGGAAATAAATTTTTCACTGAGCCTGTTGTCTTTACGAGTCTGACAACTTATTGGACCTTACAAGGAACCTTGAAAGCCAATCGATCCATCTCTGCCTTGGTATTGAAAAATGATATAGAAGTGGCTGGAGACGGACTGAAACAGATTTCTATTCCCAAAATGATTTCGAAAATTCCTGGGTACACACCTCAGGTTAATGTATTTTCAGGAATGATTCTTGCTATGATTGTTATCACAGGCTTGATTGTGGGGATTTTTGTTTATATCATTACCATCCAAAAACTTGGACTTTATGGAATAATGCGAGCTCAGGGAATACAGATCAAAACCATTGTATGGTCTCTGTTCTGTCAAATCTTCCTCCTAGCTGGTATGGGGATTGCTTTAGCCTTGCTGGCAATCGGAGGAGTAATTTTAGTCTTACCAGCTACCTTCTTTTTCTACCCAAGTTGGATAGCCTACTCTGTCCTAAGTTTGGTAATTTCCTTGATGGCCCTTCTAGGTGGTGTCATTTCACTTCCACGCTTGTCAAAGGTGGACCCGATTACTGCGATTGCAGAGTGATAAGGAGAATAGTATGACAGCATTGATTGAAATGACTCAAGTGACAAAAACGTATGGGGAAGGAAAGATGAAAATTGTGGCCCTGCATGAGACGAATTTTCAGCTAAATGCGGGAGAGTTCGTTGCTATCGTCGGGCCTTCTGGATCTGGAAAGACGACCTTTCTAACAACTCTAGGACAACTACAGGAAGCATCGAGTGGAAAGATTTTGGTAAAGGGGAAGGAAACAGGCAGTTTGACGGAGAAGGAAAAAACAGATCTCCGTTTTAGAGAGTTTGGTTTCATTCTCCAGGCTTCAAACTTAATTCCTTTTCTAACGGTCAAGGAACAGCTGGATTTGATTGACAGACTGGATAAGGGAAAAAATAGTAAAAGTGATCGAAAAGAACTCTTTGATTTGTTGGATTTGGAAAAAGTACAAGATCATTATCCCAAGGCTTTATCAGGTGGTGAACGCCAACGTGCTGCGATTGCTAGAGCGCTTTATAACAATCCAAGTATCGTGCTTGCAGATGAGCCGACAGCCAGTCTGGATACTCAGCGTGCTTACCAAGTAACGGAGATGTTGGCTGCCATTGCCCACGAACAAGGTAGAGGAGTTGTCATGATCACACATGATACACGCCTTCTTGATAAGGTTGACCGTATTTATGTTATGAATGATGGCCACCTAGTAGAAAAAACAAATGCATAAAAAAGAAAGTGGACGGTACTGGTTACTGTTCACTTTTTGATTGAAAACTTTAAAAATGACTTTGACTTTTTATAAAACTTCTAGTATTCATAGCTGATTTTTGAGAATTGTGGTATAATTTTTCTTATGGAAAAGATTATCATTACAGCAACTGCTGAAAGTATTGAACAAGTTGAACAACTACTCGAAGCTGGCGTAGATCGTATCTATGTCGGTGAGAAAAATTTTGGTCTTCGTCTGCCAACGACCTTTAGTTATGAAGAGCTGCGCACCATCGCTAAGCTCGTTCATGATGCGGGTAAGGAATTGATCGTTGCAGTCAATGCCCTCATGCACCAAGATATGATGGACCGAATCAAGCCTTTCCTAGACTTCTTGGAAGAAATCAAGACAGACTATATTACTGTTGGGGATGCAGGTGTCTTTTACGTGGTCAATCGTGATGGCTATTCCTTCAAGACTATCTACGATGCTTCAACCATGGTAACAAGTAGTCGTCAAATTAACTTCTGGGGACAAAAGGCTGGCGCATCTGAGGCTGTTTTGGCGCGTGAAATTCCATCTGCTGAGCTCTTCAAGATGCCTGAGATTTTGGAAATTCCTGCTGAAGTATTGGTTTATGGGGCTAGTGTCATTCACCATTCTAAGCGACCACTTTTGCAAAACTACTATAACTTTACGCATATCGATGATGAAAAAACGCGTAAACGTGACCTCTTCTTGGCTGAACCAAGTAATCCAGAGAGCCATTACTCTATCTTTGAAGATAATCATGGTACCCACATCTTTGCCAACAATGACCTTGATTTGATGACCAAATTAACAGAATTGGTGGAGCATGGCTTTACTCACTGGAAACTCGAAGGGCTTTACACACCAGGTCAGAACTTTGTTGAGATTGCTAAACTCTTTATTCAAGCGCGTGGCTTGATCCAAGAGGGGAATTTCAGCCATGACCAAGCCTTCTTGTTAGATGAGGAAGTGCGCAAGTTACACCCTAAAAACCGTTTCCTCGACACAGGATTCTATGATTACGATCCTGATATGGTCAAATAGGACACCAAAACCCGAAATAAAAATGTTCGGGTTTTTCAAGTGTATCCATGAAATAAAAACGGATACATGTTATAATGAAAGTAGCTCATTATTGGAGGTATTTAAGTGGAGAATCTGAAAAAGATGGCAGGTATCAAGGCTGCTGAGTTTGTCAAGGATGGTATGGTTGTCGGTCTGGGAACTGGCTCTACTGCCTACTATTTCGTAGAAGAAGTAGGTCGTCGGATCAAGGAAGAAGGTTTGCAGATTACTGCTGTGACAACTTCCAGTGTGACCAGTAAACAGGCTGAAGGTCTTAACATCCCGCTCAAGTCGATTGATCAAGTAGACTTTGTCGATGTGACAGTCGATGGAGCGGATGAAGTTGATAGCCAGTTTAACGGAATTAAAGGCGGTGGTGGTGCGCTTCTGATGGAGAAGGTTGTCGCAACGCCCTCAAAAGAATACATTTGGGTGGTGGATGAAAGCAAACTGGTCAAGAAACTAGGTGCTTTTAAATTGCCAGTAGAAGTGGTTCAGTATGGCGCTGAACAGGTCTTTCGTCGGTTTGAGCGAGCTGGCTACAAACCAAGTTTCCGTGAAAAAGACGGCCAACGTTTTGTGACCGATATGCAGAATTTTATCATTGACCTAGCCTTGGATGTCATTGAAGATCCAATTGCCTTCGGGCAAGAATTGGACCATGTCGTTGGTGTCGTAGAGCACGGCTTGTTCAACCAAATGGTGGATAAGGTCATCGTAGCGGGGCGAGATGGTGTTCAGATTTTAACTTCAACAAAAGCAAGATAACTAAAATAATAAGGAGACAGACTATGTCAAAATTTAATCGGATTCACTTGGTGGTACTGGATTCTGTAGGAATTGGTGCTGCACCAGATGCTAATAACTTTGTCAATGCAGGAGTTCCAGATGGAGCTTCTGACACACTGGGACACATTTCAAAAACAGTTGGTTTGAATGTGCCAAACATGGCTAAAATCGGTCTAGGAAATATTCCTCGCGAAACGCCTCTAAAGACTGTACCAGCTGAAAGCAATCCAACAGGATATGCAACAAAATTGGAAGAAGTATCCCTTGGTAAGGATACCATGACTGGTCACTGGGAAATCATGGGACTCAACATTACCGAGCCTTTCGATACTTTCTGGAACGGATTCCCAGAAGAAATCTTGACAAAGATTGAAGAATTTTCAGGACGCAAGGTCATTCGTGAAGCCAACAAACCTTACTCAGGTACAGCTGTTATCGATGATTTCGGACCTCGTCAGATGGAAACTGGGGAGTTGATTATCTATACTTCAGCTGACCCTGTTTTGCAAATTGCTGCCCACGAAGACATTATTCCTTTGGATGAATTGTACCGTATCTGTGAATACGCTCGTTCGATTACCCTTGATCGCCCTGCTCTTCTAGGTCGTATCATTGCCCGTCCATATGTTGGTGAGCCAGGTAATTTCACTCGTACAGCAAATCGTCGTGACTTGGCAGTATCTCCATTTGCACCAACTGTTTTGGATAAATTGAACGAAGCTGGCATCGATACTTACGCTGTTGGTAAAATCAACGATATCTTTAATGGCGCTGGTATCAATCATGACATGGGCCACAACAAGTCAAACAGCCACGGAATTGACACACTATTGAAAACCATGGGACTTGCTGAATTTGAAAAAGGATTCTCCTTCACAAACTTGGTTGACTTTGATGCCCTTTATGGGCACCGCCGCAATGCTCATGGTTACCGTGATTGCTTGCATGAGTTTGATGAACGCTTGCCTGAAATTATCGCAGCCATGAGAGAGAACGACCTTCTCTTGATTACTGCTGACCATGGAAATGACCCAACCTATGCTGGAACTGACCACACTCGTGAATATATTCCATTGTTGGCCTATAGCCCTGCTTTTAAGGGAAATGGTGTTATTCCAGTTGGACATTTTGCAGATATCTCAGCGACAGTTGCCGATAACTTTGGTATTGAAACTGCCATGATTGGGGAAAGTTTCTTAGATAAATTGGTATAAGATGACACGCTATGCTTTACTAGTAAGGGGCATTAATGTCGGTGGGAAGAATAAGGTTGTTATGTCGCAACTTCGTCAAGAATTGACAGAGTTGGGACTGGAAAAAATTGAAACCTACATCAACAGTGGCAATATTTTCTTTACTTCGACAGATCCCAAAGCCCAATTGGTTGAAAAGTTAGAGGCTTTCTTTGAAGTCCATTATCCATTTATTCAGAGCTTTTCTTTGCTGAGTCAGGAAGATTATGAAGCAGAGCTGAAGAATCTGCCAGATTGGTGGACCAAAGATTTAGCACGAAAGGATGTCCTCTTTTACACGGAGAGCTTGGATGTGGATCAAGTCATTGAGAAAGTTGAAAGTTTGGAACTGAAAGATGAAGTGGTTCATTTTGGAAGACTTGGGATTTTTTGGGGGAAATTCTCTGAAGAATCCTACTATGCAACTGCCTATCACAAGCACTTGCTCAAGATGCCTTTCTATCGCAACATCACCATTCGCAATGGCAAAACCTTTGACAAAATCGGTCAAATGCTAAAAAATAATAAAGGAGACACAGAATGACATTTTTAGATAAGATCAAGGAAACAGCTACTTTCCTGAAAGACAAGGGAATCCAAGCTCCCGAGTTTGGTTTAATCCTTGGATCAGGACTTGGAGAGTTGGCAGAAGAAATCGAAAATCCAGTTGTAGTAGATTATGCAGATATCCCAAACTGGGGCCGCTCTACAGTAGTTGGTCACGCTGGTAAATTGGTATATGGTGACCTTGCAAGTCGCAAGGTCTTGGCTCTTCAAGGTCGTTTCCATTTCTATGAAGGAAATCCTCTTGAAGTCGTGACTTTCCCAGTACGTGTGATGAAAGTTCTTGGATGCGAAGGTGTCATTGTAACCAATGCAGCTGGAGGTATTGGATTTGGTCCTGGTACCTTGATGGCTATCTCAGACCATATCAATATGACGGGGCAAAACCCATTGATGGGTGAAAACTTGGATGACTTTGGTCCACGTTTCCCAGATATGTCTAAAGCCTACACACCAGAATACCGTGCTACTGCCCATGAAGTGGCTAAAAAACTTGGTATCAAGCTTGATGAAGGTGTCTATATCGGTGTAACCGGTCCGACTTATGAAACTCCAGCAGAAATCCGTGCTTATAAGACACTGGGAGCAGATGCAGTTGGTATGTCCACTGTTCCTGAAGTTATTGTAGCCGCTCACTCAGGCTTGAAAGTTCTCGGAATTTCATGTATTACTAACCATGCTGCTGGTTTCCAAGAAGAACTCAACCACGAAGAAGTTGTAGAAGTGACTGAGCGTGTCAAAGGTGACTTCAAAGGCTTGCTGAAAGCTATTCTTGCTGAATTGTAATGTCATGAGAGTTCACTTTATTTTACATGAAACATTTGAGGTTCCGGGTGCTTATCTAAAATGGGCTTTGGAACGAGGCCATCACATTACATCAACAAAGGTTTATGAAAAAGAACCTCTTCCTGAAACAATTGACGGAATTGATTTTCTGATTGTTATGGGTGGTCCTCAATCACCTGATGAGGATAGAGAAAACTTCCCATACTATGACCCTAAGGCTGAGCTTGCTTTTATGAAAGAAGCAATTGCTGCAGATATTTATATTGTTGGTGTCTGTCTTGGTGCGCAGCTCCTATCTGTTGCCTATGGTGCGAAGTATGAACATAGTCCAGAGCGCGAGATCGGCGTTTATCCTGTGACATTGACGATGGAAGGTCTAACAGATCCTCATGTCAGCTTGTTCGGAAAAACCTTAGAAACCGGCCACTGGCACGGTGATATGCCAGGACTGACAGAGGATGCCGTTGTTCTTGCGACCAGTCAAGGTTGTCCAAGCCAAATTATTCGCTTCAGTCCAAAACATTATGCCTTTCAGGCTCATTTGGAATTTGATCCCGAAGCAGTAGAACTCTTAATTACTGCGGATGGTGAGGAGCAATTAAGAGAGCAAAGTGAAAAGTTCACTTTCGTTCAAACACCAGAAGAATTACGTAGAAATGATTACTCTGAAATGAATGCAAAACTGTATGCATTTTTAGATTCATTGGTAAACTAGGAACTACAGAAAGGCAGAGTATCTGAGTTATAGTCAAACTCGAGCTAACTGTTTTGCGAAATATTTAATTTTAAAATCAAGAAAGAAAGGATAGGTAAACCGTATTTGCTGAACTGAATACGGGCGGAGAACTGTGTAAAAAGGATAAACTGTCTAGCATCTGCGATGCTTCGTCAGTTTCCTATTTTTACTTTGTTCTCTGTCGCTGTCCTGTCCTGTATATACAATAAAGAAAGGTAGAGCGAAGTGTTCAAATTTGAACACGAGCGGAAAACTTTTCATAACAATAAAAGAAAGGATGGGGAAACCGTATTTGCTGAACTGAATACGGGCGGAGAACTGTGTAAAAAAGATAAACTGTCTAGCATCTGTGATGCGTCGTCAGTTTCCTATTTTTACTTTGTTCTCTGTCGCCCTTTATATCTTAACTATGTCTATCCATATTGCTGCTAAGCAGGGTGAAATTGCTGATAAAATTCTTCTTCCTGGGGATCCTCTTCGTGCGAAATTTATTGCGGAGAACTTCCTTGAAGATGCTGTTTGTTTTAACGAAGTGCGTAACATGTTTGGCTACACTGGTACTTACAAGGGTCACCGTGTATCTGTCATGGGAACTGGGATGGGAATGCCATCTATTTCGATTTATGCGCGTGAGTTGATTGTGGACTACGGTGTGAAAAAATTGATCCGCGTGGGAACTGCGGGTTCTTTGAATGAAGATGTCCACGTCCGTGAATTGGTTTTGGCACAAGCAGCTGCAACCAACTCAAACATCATCCGCAACGACTGGCCACAGTATGATTTCCCACAAATCGCTAGTTTTGACTTGCTAGACAAGGCCTACCATATTGCCAAAGAACTCGGTATGACCACCCACGTTGGGAATGTTTTGTCATCAGATGTTTTTTATTCAAACTACTTTGAAAAGAACATCGAGCTTGGTAAATGGGGAGTCAAGGCTGTGGAAATGGAAGCGGCAGCCCTTTACTATCTTGCTGCCCAACACCACGTCGATGCACTTGCTATCATGACCATTTCTGATAGCTTGGTAAATCCAGATGAAGACACCACTGCAGAAGAACGCCAAAATACCTTCACCGATATGATGAAGGTTGGATTGGAAACCTTGATTGCAGAGTAAAATGTAAAAGAAAATCCTGATTTCAAGTTGAATCAGGATTTTTTCATAGATGTGATTTTTTCTGGGTCTGGTGTAACGCGGAGAGTCTTTTGTCCTGTGTAGGTTACAAAACCGGGTTTTCCACCAGTTGGTTTGTTGAGTTTTTTAACTTCAATCATATCCACCTGAACTAGATTTGACAAGCGCCCTTTGGAGAAGTAGGCAGCTAGTTCGGCCGCATCTGTCTTGACTTCGTCAGAAGGATTGAGATTGCCTGAGATGACGACGTGGCTGCCAGGGATGTCCTTGGCATGGAACCAAAGTTCCTCCTTGCGAGCCATTTTAAAGGTTAGTTCCTCGTTTTGCAGGTTATTGCGTCCGACATAGATGATGGTCTTGCCATCGCTCGCCAGATATTGTTCTGGTTTTTTGCGTTTCTGGATTTTTTCACGTTGGCGTCTTCTAATGAAACCTGTTTGGATCAATTCTTCACGGATTTCAGCGATTTCCTCCAGCCCAGCTTGGTTGAGAACAGTCTCAACACTTTCTAGATAGAGAATGGTTGCCTTGGTTTCTTCGATCAGTTCAGTCAAGTATTTGACGGCTTCTTTGAGCTTCTGGTAACGTTTAAAATAGCGTTGAGCATTCTGGCTGGGAGTCAAGGCCTTATCAAGAGCAATGATGATAGGCTGATTGGTGTAGTAGTTATCTAGGATAACCTGGTCTTGGTCATTAGGCACTTGGTGGAGGAAGGTTGTCAGCAATTCTCCTTTTTGACGAAATTCCTCAGCATTGTCTGTTGCCAATAACTCTTTTTCTTGTTTTTTGAGTTTGTGACGATTTTTCTGAAGTTCATTTTCAACACGGCGAATCAGTTCACTGGCTTGCTGTTTGACGCGATCGCGCTCGGCCTTGTCTTTGTAGTAGGTATCCAGAAGATCAGAAAGACTGGCAAAAGGCTCTCCTACACGATTGGCAAAAGGAACTGGGCTGAAAGAAGACTCTGTTAGACAAGGCTTGGTTTCTTGTCCGAAAAAGTGACGGAAGGTAGAAAGTTTATCGCTTACCAGTAGTCGTTCGAGTTCCTTGGCTGTATCTCGCCCCAAACCTTGAAAGAGGCTTTGAAGATTTTTTGCAGTTAGTTCTTGGGTTTGCAAGATTTCAAAGAGTTTTTCATCCTTGACAGTAAAAGGATTGAGTGACTCAGTACTTGGTGGAGCGATATAGGTCGAGCCTGGAAGTAAAGTTCGGTAGCTATTTTGTGAAAAGCCGACGTGTTTAATGACTTCGAGGATTTTATGACTGCTTTTATCCACGAGGAGGATATTACTGTGTTTGCCCATAATCTCGATAATCAAGGTAGCCTGAATATGGTCTCCAATCTCGTTTTTATTGGAAACTGTAATTTCCACGATACGGTCATTTTCCACTTGCTCAATCGACTCAATCACAGCTCCCTGCAAATACTTTCTCAAAACCATGATAAAGGTAGAAGGTTGAGCTGGATTTTCAAAAGTTGTTTGGGTCAGCTGAATGCGTCCAAAAACGGGATGAGCAGAAAGGAGCAGGCGATGACTTTGGCGATTGCTGCGGATTTGCAAGACCAACTCTTGTTCAAAAGGTTGATTGA
>CAUVUZ010000034.1:0-16039 GCA_963555095.1 uncultured Streptococcus sp.
CTGAAAAACCACGTGCAACTCGTTCAGAAGTATCAGACGTATTTAACGCTGTTATTGACGGAACTGACGCAACAATGCTTTCAGGTGAATCTGCAAACGGTAAATACCCACTTGAATCTGTTCGTACAATGGCAACAATTGACAAGAATGCTCAAACTCTATTGAAAGAATACGGTCGTTTGTCATCAGTTAACTTGGCACGTAATTCTAAGACTGAAGTTATGGCATCAGCTGTTAAGGATGCAACTAACTCAATGAATATCAAGTTGATTGTTACCCTTACTAAGACTGGTCACACTGCACGCTTGATTTCTAAATACCGTCCAGATGCAGATATCTTGGCAATCACTTTCGATGAATTAACTCAGCGTGGATTGATGTTGAACTGGGGTGTTATTCCAGTAACAACTGAACGTCCATCAAACACTGATGATATGTTCGAACTTGCCGAAAAGATTGCAGTAGAACAAGGTTTGGTAGAATCTGGTGATGATATGATTATCGTTGCAGGTGTGCCACTTGGAGAAGCTGTTCGTACAAACACAATGCGTATCCGTACAGTACGTTAATCTAAACTTTTAAAAGCCTATCATACCAAGCTTTTGTGCTTGTGTGATGGGTCTTTTTTCTATTTTAGAAGATAAAAAGAGAGTGATTTTTATTAAACAGAAATGGGAAAAATAGGAGAACTATGGTATAATAGAATGTAGAGACCTTTTTAGTAAATTTTGAAAGAGTATAACATGAGAAAAATTGTCATCAATGGTGGACATCCATTGCAAGGTGAGATCACCATTAGCGGTGCTAAGAATAGTGTTGTAGCATTAATCCCTGCTATTATACTGGCAGATGATGTTGTCACTTTGGATTGTGTCCCAGATATTTCAGACGTTGCTAGTCTTGTAGAAATTATGGAAATCATGGGAGCGAAAGTAAAACGCTACGATGATGTTTTGGAGATTGATCCTAGAGGTGTTCAGAATATTCCTATGCCTTATGGCAAGATCAATAGCCTTCGTGCATCTTATTATTTCTACGGAAGTCTTTTAGGTCGCTTTGGTGAAGCTACGGTTGGACTTCCTGGCGGATGTGATCTGGGGCCTCGTCCGATTGACCTTCACCTAAAAGCCTTTGAAGCCATGGGAGCCAAGGTGAGCTATGAGGGGGACAATATGAATCTGTCTGCCCAAGGCAAGGGTCTTCATGGTGCAAGTATCTACATGGATACCGTCAGCGTTGGCGCGACGATTAATACCATGATTGCGGCTGTTAAGGCTAAGGGACGGACTGTTATTGAAAATGCGGCTCGTGAACCAGAAATCATCGATGTGGCTACCCTTTTGAATAACATGGGAGCCCACATTCGTGGTGCAGGGACTGATATTATCATTATTGATGGTGTCGAGAAACTTTATGGAACGCGTCACCAAGTCATTCCAGACCGCATTGAAGCTGGAACCTATATTTCACTTGCTGCAGCGGTTGGTAAAGGAATCCGTATTAACAATGTTCTTTATGAACACTTAGAAGGCTTTATCGCCAAACTGGAGGAAATGGGCGTTCGTATGACGGTCTCTGAGGATAGTATCTTCGTTGAAGAACAGTCAGACTTGAAGGCTATCAATATCAAAACTGCTCCCTATCCTGGGTTTGCAACAGATTTGCAACAACCAATCACGCCACTTTTGCTGACAGCTCAAGGTCGTGGTACTATTATTGATACCATTTATGAAAAACGTGTCAACCATGTCTTTGAGTTAGCAAAAATGGAT
The DNA here is from genome assembly GCA_963555095.1 of uncultured Streptococcus sp. GTDB lineage: Bacteria > Bacillota > Bacilli > Lactobacillales > Streptococcaceae > Streptococcus. The sequence goes on from CAUVUZ010000034.1 coordinate 1,773, forward strand.
GCGGATATTACAACTACAAATGACCATATTTTCTACACTGGTGGACGTGTTCTGCATGGTGCCAAGGTGAAAGCGACAGATCTTCGTGCAGGTGCCGCACTTGTGATCGCTGGTTTGATGGCTCAAGGCCAGACTGAAATTACAAATATTGAGTTTATCCTTCGTGGTTACTCAGATATTATTGAAAAATTGCGTAGTCTTGGAGCGGATATTACACTCGTTGAAGACTAAACCGTTGAGGTGATTATGAATATTTGGACCAAATTAGCAATGTTTTCTTTTTTTGAAACGGAGCGCTTGTATTTGCGTCCTTTCTTTTTTAGTGACAGCAAAGCTTTTTATGAAATTGCTTCTAATCCTGAAAATCTACAGTTTATTTTTCCTAGTCAAGCAAGTTTAGAGGAGAGTCAATATGCTCTTGCTAACTATTTTATGAAGGCTCCTCTAGGTGTCTGGGCAATTTGTTACCAAGACAACCAGGAAATGATTGGTTCTATCAAGTTTGAAAAAATTGACGAAATCAAAAAAGAAGCCGAGATTGGATATTTCTTAAAAAAGGATTCTTGGTCTCAAGGCTATATGACAGAAGTAGTTACCAAGCTTTGTCAGCTTTCCTTTGAAGAATTTGGTTTAAAACAATTATCCATCATCACCCATCTGGAGAATCAAGCTAGTCAGAAAGTAGCTTTAAAATCGGGATTTAGTCTCTTCCGACAGTTTAAGGGGAGCGATCGCTATACACGAAAAATGAGAGACTACCTTGAATTTCGATACGTTAAAGGAGAATTCAGTGAGTAAACACCAAGAAATCTTAAGTTATCTGGAAGAGCTACCAATTGGGAAGAGAGTTAGTGTTCGTAGTATTTCAAATCACCTAGGTGTCAGTGATGGGACGGCTTATCGTGCCATTAAAGAAGCTGAAAATCGTGGAATTGTAGAAACTCGACCTCGTAGTGGAACCATTCGTGTCAAATCTCAGAAAGTGGCTATTGAAAAACTGACCTATGCAGAGATTGCAGAAGTCACCTCATCTGAAGTTTTAGCTGGTCAGGAAGGGCTGGACAGAGAATTCAGCAAATTCTCCATTGGGGCCATGACCGAGCAGAATATTTTGTCCTATCTGAATGATGGTGGTTTGTTAATCGTCGGAGATCGTACTCGTATTCAACTTTTAGCTTTGGAAAATGAAAATGCGGTTCTCGTGACGGGTGGTTTTCATGTGCACGAGGATGTACTAGCTCTTGCCAATAAAAAGGGTATTCCTGTCCTGAGAAGTAAGCATGATACTTTTACAGTAGCGACCATGATCAACAGAGCTTTGTCAAATGTGCAGATTAAGACAGATATTTTAACAGTTGAAAAGCTCTATCGTCCTAGCCATGAGTATGGTTTTTTGAGAGAAACAGACACAGTGAAAGACTATCTAGATTTGGTACGCAAGAATCGAAGTAGTCGTTTCCCAGTCATCAATCAGCATCAAGTGGTTGTGGGAGTTGTTACCATGCGTGATGCAGGGGACAAATCCCCTAGCACGACGATTGATAAGGTGATGACGCGCAGCATTTTCGTGACAGGATTAGCGACCAATATTGCCAATGTCAGTCAACGGATGATAGCAGAAGACTTTGAGATGGTTCCGGTAGTGAGAAGCAATCAAACTTTGCTCGGAGTTGTAACGAGACGAGATGTCATGGATAAGATGAGCCGCTCTCAGGTTTCGGCTTTGCCGACTTTTTCAGAGCAAATCGGACAAAAGTTGTCTTATCATCACGACGAAGTTGTGATTACAGTTGAGCCCTTTATGCTTGAGAAGAACGGAGTTTTGGCAAATGGTGTTCTTGCTGAAATTTTAACTCACATGACACAGGATTTGGTGGCAAATAGCAGACGCAATTTAATCATTGAGCAGATGCTAATTTACTTCTTACAAGCTGTTCAGATAGATGATACTTTGCGGATCCAGGCACGTATTATTCACCACACGAGACGTTCAGCTATTATTGATTATGATATTTATCATGGTCACCATATTGTTTCAAAAGCAAACGTTACGGTTAAAATTAATTAGAATCTAGGAGAAAAAATGATAACTTTAAAATCAGCACGTGAAATCGAAGCCATGGACAAGGCTGGTGATTTCCTAGCTAGTATCCATATCGGCTTACGTGATTTGATTAAGCCAGGCGTGGATATGTGGGAAGTTGAAGAGTATGTTCGCCGTCGTTGTAAAGAGGAAAATTTCCTTCCTCTACAGATTGGCGTGGATGGTGCAGTCATGGATTACCCTTATGCCACTTGTTGCTCTCTCAACGACGAAGTTGCTCATGCTTTTCCACGTCATTACATCTTGAAAGATGGAGATTTGCTCAAGGTTGATATGGTTTTGGGAGGGCCTATTGCCAAATCCGATCTCAATGTATCTAAACTTAACTTTAACAATGTTGAGCAAATGAAAAAATACACCCAAAGTTATACTGGTGGTTTAGCAGACTCATGTTGGGCTTATGCAGTTGGTACACCATCTGAAGAAGTGAAAAACCTGATGGACGTGACCAAGGAAGCTATGTATATAGGGATTGAGAAAGCGGTTGTTGGAAATCGTATCGGTGATATCGGTGCAGCAATTCAGGAATATGCTGAAAGTCGCGGTTACGGTGTCGTACGTGATTTGGTTGGACACGGAGTTGGACCAACTATGCACGAAGAGCCAATGGTTCCTAACTACGGTGTAGCAGGTCGTGGACTCCGTCTCCGTGAAGGAATGGTGCTAACCATTGAACCCATGATCAATACTGGTGACTGGGAAATCGATACAGATATGAAGACTGGCTGGGCTCATAAGACCATTGATGGTGGTCTATCGTGCCAATATGAACACCAGTTCGTGATTACCAAAGATGGACCTGTTATCTTGACCAGTCAAGGTGAAGAAGGAACGTATTAAAATGAAGGGAGCTTGTACCGCCCCCAAAAAGTTAGACAGAAAAATCAGCTCTTTGTCAACTGTAGTGGGTTGAAGTCAGCTAAGATCGAGAAAGGACGGATTTCGTCCTTTCTTTTTTGATGTTCAGAGCGATGAAAATTCTTTTATTGAAGTTTTCAAAGTTCCGAAAACCAAAGGCATTTCGTTTGATGAGTTTAATGAGGTTATTAGTAGCTTTTCATTATAGATCTTATGGGACTTTTTTGTACAAGGTTTCTAAATAAACTGATTAAATTCCTATTTTTCCCTATCATTGTCCCTGTTTTTTCTGGAATTTTGGGGCTATAATAGTCCTATCAAATCAAAGAATGGAGGAAGGCAATGGACAATGTAATCTTTTTTATCAGTGTTTTTCTTGCTGGAATTCTTTCCTTCTTTTCTCCTTGTATTTTACCCTTGTTGCCAGTCTATGCAGGGGTCTTGTTGGATGATAAGAACGATGCTCAGGCTTCTAGTGGAAAATTTTCAATCTCAGTCGTTAGTCTATTACGAACTTTGGCCTTTATAGCGGGAATTTCTTTTATCTTTATCTTACTGGGCTATGGAGCTGGTTTTTTAGGCAATTTGCTGTATGCTTCTTGGTTTCAGTATGTGACGGGTGCGGTTATTATCCTCTTGGGCTTACACCAGATGGAAGTTTTACATTTGCAGGGGCTCTACAAGGAAAGAAGGCTACAACTAAAGAGACAGGGAAAAAAGGGTAACGGCTATAGTCAGGCATTTTTACTGGGGTTGACCTTTAGTTTTGCTTGGACGCCATGTGTGGGGCCAGTTCTGGGGTCTGTTTTAGCCTTGGCGGCTTCAGGTGGTTCAGGAGCTTGGCAGGGTGCTGGTCTCATGTTAGTCTATACGTTGGGTTTGGCACTACCATTTTTGGTTCTAGCTTTCGCCTCCAGCTATATTTTGAGACATTTCCGAAAACTTCATCCTTATCTCGGAACCCTCAAAAAAGTGGGTGGTTTGCTCATTATCGTAATGGGAATTTTGGTGCTTTTGGGAAATGCTTCCATTTTGACTACATTATTTGAATAGAGAGGAAAAAGAAATGAAAAAATGGCAAACATGTCTCCTTGGAGTAGGCTCAATTTGTTGCTTGGCAGCCTGTTCGGCTAAAAACATGTCAGACGAGTCTACTATGAAGGAGCAATCCAAAACAGAACAAGTTAGTTCGAAAACTGCGACTAAAGGTCAGGAAGTCGCTGATTTTGAACTGACAGGTGTAGATGGCAAGACCTATCGTTTGTCTGATTACAAGGGCAAGAAAGTTTATCTCAAATTCTGGGCTTCTTGGTGTTCCATCTGTCTAGCCAGTCTTCCAGATACGGATGAAATTGCTAAAGAAGCTGGTGATGACTATGTGGTCTTGACAGTGGTGTCTCCTGGACACAAGGGGGAGCAATCTGAAGCGGACTTTAAGAATTGGTACAAGGGATTGGATTATAAAAATTTCCCAGTTCTAATTGATCCATCAGGTAAACTCTTGGAAAGTTATGGTGTCCGTTCTTATCCGACTCAAGCCTTTATAGACAAGGAAGGCAAGCTGGTCAAAACGCAACCAGGTTTTATGGATAAGGATATGATTTTAAAAGAATTGAAAGAAATGGGGTAGAGAAAGGCTATGAATGATAAAGTAAAACTTTTTGTCTTGGCAGGGGTCATTCTCCTAGCCATAACCGGTTTCTATTTTCTATTGATGCGAAATGCAGGGCAGACAGACAGCTCGCAAATTGAGAAAGCGTCAGTTAGCCAAGGAGGAAAAACAGTGAAAAAAACAGAAGTGAGTAAAGACGCAGACTTGCACGAAATTTATCTAGCTGGGGGATGTTTCTGGGGAGTGGAGGAATACTTCTCACGCGTGTCTGGAGTAACCGATGCCGTTTCAGGCTATGCAAACGGAAGAGGGGAAACAACCAAGTACGAATTGATTAACCAAACAGGACATGCGGAGACTGTCCATGTCACCTATGATGCCAATCAAATTTCCCTCAAGGAAATTCTGCTTCATTACTTCCGCATTATCAATCCAACCAGCAAAAATAAACAAGGAAATGATGTGGGGACCCAGTATCGTACTGGTGTTTATTACACAGATGACCAGGATTTGGAAGTAATCAACCAAGTCTTTGATGAAGTTGCTAAAAAATATGACCAACCTCTGGCAGTTGAAAAGGAGGCCTTGAAGAATTTTGTGGTGGCTGAGGACTATCACCAAGACTACCTCAAGAAAAATCCAAATGGTTACTGTCATATCAATGTCAATCAGGCAGCCTATCCTGTCATTGATGCCAGCAAATATCCTAAACCAAGCGATGAAGAATTGAAAAAGACCTTGTCACCTGAGGAGTATGCAGTTACTCAGAAAAATCAAACAGAACGAGCTTTTTCAAACCGCTATTGGGATAAATTTGAATCCGGTATCTATGTGGATGTGGCAACTGGCGAACCCCTCTTTTCATCAAAGGATAAGTTTGAGTCTGGTTGTGGCTGGCCTAGTTTCACCCAACCAATTAGTCCAGATGTTGCCACCTACAAGGAAGATAAGTCTTACAATATGACGCGTATGGAAGTGCGGAGCAGAGTTGGAGATTCTCACCTTGGTCATGTTTTTACAGATGGACCTCAGGACAAGGGGGGCTTGCGCTACTGTATCAATAGTCTCTCTATCCGCTTTATTCCCAAAGACCAAATGGCAGAAAAAGGCTACGCTTATTTACTAGATTATGTAGATTAAGAAGTCTTTCCTAAGCAGTTAGAGGAGAATTTTGCTATACTGATACTAGTAAGTGGTAAAGGAGCAGAGCATGACCTACACAATCTTAATCGTAGAAGATGAGTATCTGGTAAGACAAGGCTTGACCAAGCTGGTCAATGTAGCAGCCTACGATATGGAAATCATCGGTCAGGCTGAAAATGGAAGGCAGGCTTGGGAATTGATTCAAAAGCAGGTGCCAGATATCATTTTAACCGATATCAATATGCCTCAGCTAAATGGCATCCAGTTGGCCAGTCTGGTCCGAGAAACCTATCCACAAGTGCATTTGGTCTTTTTAACGGGTTACGATGATTTTGATTATGCCTTGTCTGCTGTCAAACTCGGTGTAGATGACTATTTGCTCAAGCCCTTTTCTCGTCAGGATATTGAGGAAATGTTGGGGAAAATCAAGCAAAAACTAGACAAGGAAGAAAAGGAAGAGCAGTTACAAGATTTATTAACCGACAAGTTTGAGAGAAACCTGGCTCAGAAGATCCAGTCCCATCTGGCTGATAGCCAGTTTAGTTTAAAGAGCTTGGCAAGTGACTTGGGTTTTAATCCGACTTATCTGAGTTCCTTGATTAAGAAAGAGTTGGGCTTGCCTTTTCAGGATTATCTGGTGAGAGAGCGTGTCAAACAAGCCAAGCTCTTGCTTTTGACCACGGATTTAAAGATTTACCAGATAGCCGAAAAGGTTGGTTTTGAAGATATGAACTATTTTACCCAACGTTTTAAACAGGTTGCAGGTGTGACACCTCGTCAGTTTAAGAAGGGAGAAGGCCGATGAAGCGTTCTTCTCTCCTAGTCAGAATGGTTATTTCCATCTTTCTGGTCTTTCTCATTCTCCTAGCTCTGGTTGGGACTTTCTACTATCAATCGAGTTCATCAGCCATTGAGGCTACTATTGAGGGTAATAGCCAAAGGACCATCAGCCAAACTAGCCACTTTATTCAGTCTTATATCAAAAAATTAGAAACCACCTCTACCAGTTTGACCCAGCAGAAGGATGTCCTAGCCTATTCTGAGAATTCTAACCAGGACCAAGCCAAGGGAATCCGAGATTTGTTTTTGACTATCTTAAAGGCAGACCAGGACTTGAAAACGGTGGTACTGGTAACCAAGTCTGGTCAGGTTATTTCTACAGATGATAGTGTGCAGATGAAAACTTCCTCAGATATGATGGCTGAGAATTGGTACCAAAAGGCTATTCATCAGGGAGCTAAGCCAGTTTTAATCCCAGCTCGTAAATCAGACAGTCAGTGGGTCATTTCTGTCACTCAAGAACTGGTTGATGCAAAGGGGGCCAATCTTGGCGTGCTTCGTTTGGATATTTCCTATGAAACTCTGGAAGCCTATCTTAACCAACTTCAGTTGGGCCAGCAGGGTTTTGCCTTTATCATCAATGAAAATCATGAATTTGTCTACCATCCTAAACGTACTGTCTATAGCTCAGTGAGTGAAATGGAGGCTATGAAACCCTACATCGAGACGGGGCAGGGCTATACGCTGGACCATCAATCCTACGTTAGTCAGGAACAGATTGCAGGGACTGATTGGACGGTTATAGGCGTGTCTTCGTTGGAGAAGTTAGACCAGGTTCGGAGTCAACTCATGTGGACCTTGCTTGGTGCTAGTGCCTTATCTCTTCTTGCCTGTCTCTGTTTGGTGTGGTTCAGTCTCAAACGCTGGATTGCTCCCTTGAAGGATCTGAGAGAAACCATGCTGGAAATTGCTTCTGGTACACAAAATCTTCGTGCTAAGGAAGCTGGTGCCTATGAACTGAGAGAAGTGACTCGCCAGTTTAATGCCATGTTGGATCAGATTGATCAGCTGATGGCAGCTATTCGCAGGCAGGAAGAAGCGACTCGACAGTATGAACTTCAAGCTCTATCAAGCCAGATTAATCCTCATTTCCTCTACAATACTTTGGACACCATCATCTGGATGGCTGAGTTTCAGGATAGTCAGCGAGTGGTTCAGGTGACCAAGTCCTTGGCAACTTATTTCCGCTTGGCGCTCAATCAAGGAAAGGACTTGATTTCTCTTTCTGATGAAATCAATCATGTCCGCCAGTATCTCTTTATCCAAAAACAACGCTATGGGGATAAGCTGGAGTATGAGATTGATGAAGATCCTGCTTTTGGTAACCTAGTCTTACCCAAGTTGGTGTTGCAACCTCTTGTAGAAAATGCCCTTTACCATGGCATCAAGGAGAAGGAAGGTCAGGGCCATATTAAACTTTCTGTTCAGAAAAAGGATACAGGGCTTGTCATCCGCATTGAGGATGACGGTGTTGGTTTCCAAAATCCTGAGGATCGTAGTCAAAGTCAGCTCAAACGTGGGGGAGTTGGCCTACAAAATGTCAACCAACGACTCAAACTTCATTTTGGAGATAATTACCAGATGAAGATCAATTCTGCACCCGAAAAAGGGACGACAGTTGAAATATACATAAATAGAATAGAATCAAGTTAACTCCCAGTTCATTCTGGGAGTTTTGCTTTTTAAAATCAGAATGATTAGTTGGCCTTGATAAAATCAGTAAAAAAAGATATGATAGATAGTGACAAAAGAGGTATCAAGTATGAAGGAAAAAGACATTCAAAGAGCAACAAGCCAGATTGTTGAAGATGTTTTGGAGAAGGCTGGATTGTGTGAAGGAAGCCTCTTTGTCCTAGGTCTATCCTCTAGCGAAGTTTTAGGTGGCCATATTGGCAAGGAATCCAGCCAAGAAATTGGGGAAATCATTGTGAAAACCATCCTAGATATCCTAGAGGAAAAAGGAATTCATCTAGCTGTTCAAGGTTGTGAACATGTCAATCGGGCTCTGGTCGTTGAACGTCAAGTGGCGGAGCAGTTTGGGCTAGAAATCGTCAGTGTCCTTCCTACTCTTCATGCAGGAGGTTCAGGTCAGCTAGCTGCCTTTAAGTTCATGAAAGACCCTGTTGAAGTGGAGTTTATCACGGCTCATGCAGGAATTGATATCGGAGATACTGCAATTGGCATGCATATCAAGCATGTGCAGGTTCCGATTCGACCAGTTTTGCGTGAGATTGGGCACGCCCATGTAACCGCTCTTGCTAGTCGTCCAAAACTCATCGGAGGTGCGCGTGCACAGTATCCAGAAGATTCTATCAGAAAGTCGTAAGTGGGCTGAGAATGATCATAAGTTAGAGATAGATTTCAAGTAAATAGAGGTTAAAGTGGAAAATTGTGTTTATATCATTTCGGGTCCCCCAGGTGTTGGAAAGAGCACTGTCAGCAAAGAATTGGCCTATTCTTTTGACAAAAGTGCAGTTATAGAGGGGGATATGATTTACTTAATGATTAAAGGAGGTCTCGTAGCTCCTTGGGAAGATGATGGATTTTACATGGATTTGTTCTGGGATAATATCATCAGTCTGACCAATAATTTCATCGACCGAGGCATTACCGTCGTGATAGAGTATGTCATATTTGAAGATCAACTAAAGAAAATTGTAGCTTTCTTAAAGGAAAAACAAATTAAGCTAAAGTATTGTGTCCTAATGGCAGAAGAAGAAACCTTGAAAGATAGGGATTCTTCTCGGAAAGAAATTGAGAGAACAGGCGATTTATCAATCCAAGCAAGAAATGAATTCTTAGCTAAAAATAGTGAGAAACATCATTTTCTGTACACGGATGATTTAGATGCCAAAGAAACGGTAAATATCATTAAAACTTCAAATCAATTTTTAATTTCTGAATAGTAAAAGACAGGGAGAGTAAGGGTATAAAAACCAAGACTCTCTCTGTTTTTTGTTGTTGAATTCTTGTGCGAAGTGTTCCAAATAAGACCATCTTTTACTAGAAGAACTAGTACTATCTGGTGGAGAATTGCCAAAAGTGAAAAAAATAATTTAAAGAAGTTTTTTCGTTATGGAAAACAGTAAACAAAGCTGGATTTAGCTGTTCTAGGTCGGCTTTTTTGTGCTATACTAAAGGTATGCATAGAAAAACAGTGATTGATTTTAGGGCTTTGGGCGAGAGATACACCTTTACCCAGCCGATTAAAGAGTTAAAAACGAGAGATTTAGCAGAAGTAGCAGGCTTGCTAGCACAAGTGGAAAGCTACCAAGAGCAAGGAACGGATACCGTAGAAACATTGGATGAGAGGGATTTTAACTAGCATAACAGGGTCTAAACTAGGACGACCTTTATCTTCAGAATAAGTATCTGCGACTAAGTCATAGATGGAGGAAAAATCGATCACCTGCTCAACCTGACGAGGAAAATGGGCTTGCGGAACGAGTTTATCTAGCGTGTAAAAACCAACTTGATTGCGGTTATATTCGAGATTTTCTTTGTGAAACATAGGGAACACCTCACAACTTTTCTTACCTCTATTATACGACTTTACACAAAGAAAAGCCCTTAGAAATTTGTAGTCTAAGGACTTTGTCTTCAATCTGAGGAGCTTAGCTCCTTTTTTTGTGTTAAATTTAGTCAAAATAAATAAGCGTAGCAGACTTCTTACAAATTTTTTCTTTTGTAGTAAAATAAGATTAGAATTTTGTGAAAGTAGGTAATTCATTGGAGTCGATTATATTTCTAGTATCCGTTTTTTTGGCAGGTATTCTGTCCTTCTTTTCACCCTGCATCTTTCCTTTGCTACCTGTCTATGCTGGTATTTTACTGGATAATCAAGGAAATTCGAAAAGTTTCCGCTTTTTTGGAAGAGACGTTGCCTGGTCAGGCTTAATTCGGACCTTGTGTTTTATTGCAGGAATCTCCCTCATTTTCTTTATTCTAGGATTTGGAGCCGGATTCCTAGGGCACATGCTCTATGCAGACTGGTTTCGTTATGCTATGGGGACAGTCATTATTCTTTTAGGACTTCACCAGATGGAAATCTTGCATTTCAATAAACTGGAAGTTCAAAAGACAGTCACCTTCAAACAATCAAAGTCTAATCACTATCTGTCAGCCTTTTTACTAGGGATAACCTTTAGTTTTGGTTGGACCCCTTGTATCGGACCAGTCTTAAGTTCGGTCTTAGCTCTAGCGGCTTCAGGAGGGAATGGTGCTTGGCAAGGAGCCATACTAACCTTAGTGTACACATTAGGGATGGCACTTCCTTTCCTTGTTTTGGCCTTAGCTTCGGGCTGGATTATGCCCTATTTTAGTAAATTAAAACCCCATATGATTCTACTAAAGAAAATCGGGGGAGCTTTGATTATTTTGATGGGATTATTATTAATGCTAGGGCAGTTAAATGCCTTGTCAGGAATTCTTGGATAAAAGGAGAAAAAGATGAAAAAAGTTATTTTTGCTGGATTGAGCCTCATGTCTCTATTCTTATTGATTGCCTGTGGTGAAAAAGAGACTAAACAGACAAGTAGTCCCAAACAGCCTGCTGTACAACAAATCGCAGTCGGTAAGGATGCTCCAGACTTCACCTTGCAGTCTATGGATGGTAAAGAAGTCAAGTTATCAGACTATAAAGGGAAAAAAGTCTATTTGAAATTCTGGGCCTCTTGGTGTGGACCTTGTCGAAAGAGTATGCCCGAGTTGATGGAATTAGCCGCAAAACAAGATCGAGACTTTGAAATCTTGAGTGTCATTGCACCAGGTCTACAAGGTGAAAAAACAGTTCAAGACTTTCCAAAATGGTACCAAGAACAAGGCTACAAGGATATTCCAGTTCTATATGATACGCAAGCAACTACCTTCCAAGCCTACCAAATTCGTAGTATTCCAACAGAATACCTGATTGATAGTCAAGGAAAAATCGGAAAAATCCAATTTGGTGCTATTAGCAATGCAGATGCTGAAGCAGCTTTTAAAGAGATGAAATAAATTAAAGAATATGAAAAAATCGCGAAGAATCGCGATTTTTTTTATAGTTTTTCATTGATAAAACGGATGAATTGATTCCACCAAACTTTTAAGAAGAAGGCTTTTTCAATTTTCTTTTCAGAGACCATTTCAAAAGATGGTTTTTCTGAAGTGAGGTAGCCTTGACCCACCAAATCTTGGTCATCATAGGTTAGATGGCCAACAACAGTTTCAGCTTCTAGTGGCGCTGTCTCGGCCTTGGTTTTTGGAGTGAACTGCAGGCTTGATGATGCTCGACTTCCCAATCGTTGTATGACAGTGATATCAGATTTAGCAACAGCAGTTACGGTATCTTCCTTCCCATCAAGTACAGAAACTTTGCTATCTTTGTAGGCCTCTCCCTTTTGGACAATTGTTTTGAGAGCATAATTAGATGTTATATAGTCCAAAAGAGAAGAAGTAGCAGTAAAGCGAGCGTAAGGATTACTGTTTTGCTGGTCAGCATTTAAGACAACTGTGATGATTCGCATACCTTTTTCGGTAGTTGTTCCAACGAAAGAAGCTCCCGCCTTGTCTGTTGTACCAGTTTTGAGCCCATCAACACCACCTCGATATGCTGGCATCCCTTCCAACATATAGTTAGTAGAGTGAATTTCCATACCAGCAAATGTTGATGAAGATTTCTTGGTGATTTCTAAAACTTGAGGGTAATCTCTGATGAGGTTTCGAGCGATGATTGCAACATCGTAAGCGCTTAGTTTGTTTTCCTCATCCTTTTTAGAACCAGGATAGATATTATTTCCAAGTGTTTCGTTATTAAGTCCAGTAGTATTGACAATAGTAGCATCTTTGATACCCCATTCAAGAAGTTTCGCCCTCATCTTGTCAACGAAGTCTTTCTCTGAACCAGCAATTTTTTCAGCAAGAGCAATGGCTGCACTATTGGCACTTGATACTAGAGTTGCTTCCAATAATTGTTCCACTGTATACTTGCGCGCTTCCATAGGGACATTACTCGCCTCAGAATTGGTTGTGAGTTGGTATGGATAGTCAGAGATATCAACTGGGGTAGATAGGCTAATTGTACCTTGTTCCAAGGCTTCATAGACTAGGTAGACAGTGAGAATCTTGGTGATAGAGGCAATTTCAACAGCTTGAGTAGCATCTTTTTCGTAGAGAATTTTCCCAGTGTTTGCTTCAACAGCAATGGCATGCTTGGCAGCAACATCAAAATCTTGCGCAGATACAGTAGGAATGGCTGTGCCAAAAATGATAAGAGTTAGTAAGGATAAAATTATTTTCTTCATAGTAGTTTTATTCTATCACAAAGCGAAAAAATATTCTCGTTTTTATAGTAAATCCATCTTATCTTTTTGAAGAATTATGGTAAAATAGAAAGAAGGAGGCGCCTATGTTCCGTAGAAACAAGTTATTTTTTTGGACAGCTGAAATTTTACTATTAACTCTTATTTTCTACCTTTGGAGAGAGATGGGAGCGATTGTCACACCTTTTGTGATGGTAGCTAATACCATTATGATTCCATTTTTGCTCGGAGGATTTTTCTATTACCTGACAAATCCCATCGTAACATTTCTAGAAAAGAAATGTAAAGTCAATCGTTTGATAGGTGTGCTCATCACTCTTTGTGCCTTGATTGGTACAATAGTAGTAGGGGTAGTCTACTTGCTACCGATTTTGATCAATCAGTTGACAAGCTTGATTATTTCTAGTCAAAACATCTATAGTAGACTACAAGATTTGATCATTGATTTGTCCATGAATCCAGTCTTCCAAAATATTGATATTCAAAAAACCATTCAACAGTTGAATTTATCTTACGTTGATATTTTGCAAAACATTCTCAATAGTGTGAGCAATAGTTTAGGCAGCGTTCTTTCAGCTTTGTTTAGTACTGTTTTGATTCTCATTATGACACCAGTCTTTTTGATTTATTTCTTACTTGATGGTCATAAGTTTCTTCCAATGTTGGAACGAACAGTCCTAAAACATGATAAATTAAACTTCTCCAGTCTATTGAAGAATTTGAACGCCACTATCGCACGTTATATCAGTGGGATTGCGATTGATGCTGTTATTATCGGATGTTTAGCTTATATTGGATACAGTACGATTGGTTTAAAATATGCTCTAGTCTTTGCCATTTTTTCTGGTTTGGCAAATCTGATTCCCTATGTTGGTCCAAGTATCGGTCTGATTCCTATGATTATTGCCAATGTCTTTACTGATCCGCACAGAGTTCTCATTGCAGTAATTTATATGCTGATTATTCAACAGGTGGACGGGAATATCCTCTACCCTCGTATCGTCGGAGGGGTTATGAAAGTTCATCCAATCACCATTCTGGTCCTTCTCTTACTTTCTAGCAATATTTATGGTGTTATCGGAATGATTGTAGCAGTACCAACATATTCTATCCTAAAAGAAATTACTAAGTTCTTGGCGAAATTATATGAAAATCATAAAGAAGCCAAAGAAAAAGAACAATAAAAATCAGAATCAATCTAAAAATCAGGGAGACCTGATTTTTTTTGATAAAAAGACTTGAGGTTAGACTGGTCAGAAGTGCTTTAAATGATTCTGTTGGAGAAGGAAAAGAATGGGAAATTATGAGATTTAGAAGAATTCACAAAATGTGTGTAAAACACTTGCAATTTAGCTGAAATTTGATAAAATAGTAAGGAAAGTTAGACTGTATTGCCTACTGTCTATCTATA